>DATELO010000144.1:0-2695 GCA_035276505.1 Candidatus Nitrosocosmicus sp. | reverse complement strand
TAATTTGTTTTTCATCTCCTTGTGATGCTCTGCTGTATTACATCATTTTATATGCAATTTAAAATTATAAAAGTATGCTAGCCTTTGGTAGGGTTTCTGCGCCTTTCTTTGCTATTATATGATCTTTGGATAATACTATGTAATCATAGAAACATTTGTTGTGTCAGAATCAACAACAATTATAGGGTTTAAAGAGAACAAATAAAAAATAAATATGGTAGTAGAGACGACTAATAGCCGCTACCTGAAGTAGTGCTTCCGCCAGATGAACTTCCTGGTGTATTGCTGCCACTTCCTGCACCAGCAGCACCACTTGTACTAGTGGAATTAGTTGAATTTGTGCTAGTCGAATTGCCTTGTGCTGAAGTCTGTTGTATAAAGTTGACAGCAAAGAAGGATGCAATGAGTATGGTCGAAATCACCATTGCAGATAAGATGATTCTGTAGGCCGACATTAAAGCATCAAATTCTACATGAAATTTAATGATTTGTAGTTCATATTATAGTATCATATTCAGCCCACGATATTCAGAATTATCCTGCATTCATCTACAGAGCAACTTGAACGATTGAATCTTTATTATGGCACCGATTTTACTAGTTTTGGACAACTTACATTGTCGTCCTTGATGACGAATTGTCAAACCCCGTTGCTAATCAAAGATGATATAGCTAATTTGATTATAAGTGGAGCTTGCAAGGTTATATTTTTCAAGTAAAAAATGCTTGGAACATAATATGCGTTATATATAGATACAGTAATATAATTTAACTATCAACTAATTGGTAATTCTTCATTATTGTAGAAAGAGATTCGAATCTGCCAACATAAGTTAGAAATTAGTAAAGGAACAATAGCGTTATACATTTCTTTGTTGATCATTAGCTAATCGAGCTTAAAGTCATGAGCTCACTTTACTATCATCACAGGACACGTTGAATATGCTATAACTCCGGAAGCAACACCTCCAAGTAATAACTTCTTAAATCCTGATCTTCCTCTTGTTCCCATTATAATTAAATCTACATTTTTATTCTTGGTACTCCTGCAGATGAGTATGCATATCCCATTCGCGAAAAGACTACATATAGTGCAATCAATAGTTGAGGGTTATCGCTATTATGCTCTTTTTTAGCTATTGCAATTGCATTACTTGCTGCATTCATAAATGATTGTGATCCATCAACTGCGATCAATATCTTTGAAAATGCACTTATTCTCCCAGACAATAGAGATCGTTCTAACTATTACATCATTTCTACAGGTAAATATTTAAACTTGAACATCATGGAAGAATGATGTATGATGTCACTGCTGAACGTTTTAGGCTAGATGCATTTCTTTTTGTGGTCTATTGCTGTTTTTAATGAATTGCGTTCTTTAAAAATTGTATTTAAGACTGAAGCGCTAAATCTTCTAGCGCAGATAAAGAAGATGGGAATACATATCCTTTCTATTAAATCTTATATAACTCATCATAACAGAAACAAAGTATGGCAAAATCAGAACAGTTCAATTGAAGACATGGGTTTACTCCAAACAATGTTCAATAGCTGGAATTTTGGTCTGCATGATATGGAAAGTTACTTTTGCACAAATATTGACTATGATGACAAAAAGATGTCGAGGATGGTCATTCCACACGAAAATGTTTTATTCTATTATTGAGCTCGAACTATACAATTCCGGTTTGGAGTAGTCACGTTAGAATTCATACATAGAGATTGGAATTTACGGAATTAAATGTTGAAGAGACGATTAATGAAGTGTATGGAGGAATATTTGGCTAGATGCAAGAGCTAAGAACCAAGATTATAAACAATAACCAATAACCACAGTACAATATAAATACTAAACATAGGTTCTAAAGATGAAGATTTTACTTGGAACTTTATATTAGGTAATTCGGAAAGTAGATGCATTCTAAGCAAAGAACCATTCAACTTTAACTCATCACATAAGAGCTTCTAGTTTCCTGACCTATAGTAATGCCAAATATGGACTTATTCTTAGACATCCTTCCAACTGATTTATGAATAATATAAACCGAAATACATTTCGATTATCTTCCCTTGACTTATTTGCAGAAATTAGGTTGCCACAGGAAATTCAGTTACTAATAGAACTGGATTTCAAATCATGCATGTAATTGAAAACCTCATCTAAGGTCATTGCGAAAGGTTTCTTGGCAGTAAGTTTGAATCTTGTTGAATTCCCCTTGGCTCCTACTTGTTGGATATATCCTAATTTACCAAATATTGCAAGTGCAACCTTACCACGCTGTCTATTATTTCCGCATGCCACTCGATCCTTATCTTGAAGATCCTGTAATATGAAAGTACCATCCTTACTTTCGGTTGCTATAATATCAACAGCACGCCAAAGTTTCGAAATATAAGATTCAGATTCATTCAATGAGCCCATATAGATAGTTTTAGGAGTCCCTATGGATTTGGTTATAAGTTGAGCTGCAAAATTCATCTTATCTGTCTTTTTAATGTATATATTGTAAATATTTTGCTTTTTGAATTTTCTTTTATCTTTATTGTCAAACCAGAATGTATATCCTTCAGGCTCAGGGATATATGGCTGCACCAAAGTATTTTCGTTATCCTCTTTTGATTCTGAATTAATTATTTGTTGAGCATCATATAATTTATCAAAATTAACAAGATATTTTTTTTCATGGCTAGA
>DATELO010000143.1:0-2855 GCA_035276505.1 Candidatus Nitrosocosmicus sp. | reverse complement strand
TCATGGAAGTCAAAAGTGCGGATATTTCTAGATGATAATTATCTAATTCTACATGATAGTATTCTATATTGGTATCGTAAACATATGGACATACGTCTTTGTCCCGCTCTTCCTTTGAAATTATTTGTTCGATAAATAAATTAGTACAAATTTCTTTGATTTTATCTTCTGTAGAACCGGGACTTGCAGACAATGCAAGTACAAGGGGAAGATCATTCTTCCCCGTTTTTTGATAAAATTGACTAGATATACGCGTATAACTATAATCTTTGACTGCCCGATGAGCTTCATCGTACACTATTAGATAAAAATCGTCCTTTTTCAAAAAATTATTAGCCAGGTCATTATTGACCAACTCGGGTGTAGCAAAATATACTCTAATTCCTGAAGAACTCCATAAGGTCTTTCTAATTTCAGGCGCAATCTTACCAGTCAGAGCAACACACTGACTTGATAGGGGCGTATACTTCTTAAACAGGTTAAAATGCTGAAATACGAGGGGTCTCGTGGGAGCGAGAATTAGAATTTTGGAGTTTTTCCAGTTAAGTAATAGATCAAGGCAGACCAAAAGTGCGATAATGGTCTTTCCCAAAGAGGTGGGAATTACAACCAGAGAATTCTTGTATAAAGTTTTTAGTACAATATCGCGTTGGTATTGCCGAAATACAAGTGAATTTTTTCGTAAAAGAGGGTGAGAAAAATGTGTTTGGACCAAAGTTGGACTAAATATTTTCAAAAGTATAGATGATCATATCTCGAACTGAAAACATCTAAATTTCAAATACATCGGTTGAATCGCTTTTCACTACAGCTTTTCTTTCCGGATTAACATTATCAATTGATTGTGCTAGTTGAGAAACTTTGGAATTTCCTATTAATTCGAGAATTGAATTAAGTTCTTCTGAGGATTTAATTACAATACCTCTCTTTTTGCTCGGAGCACCATTTGAATTAAGGGGATTGATCTCTATTGCAATAGTAGGCGGTCTACCTCGATATTCAGGCAGTTTAAACAGGAAAACACCAGGAATGCTTGTAGGTTTTCTTTCCCAATCTTTGCCTTCATTTAGAAATTGTGATAATCTCTCGTCACCCGACATTTTTCTATCAGATAATATGTTGTAAACTATCTTTTTAATTTTATCTATCCGCGATACTCTCAATCTTTCGAATAATGAAAGCGCAGTTCAAATCTTGATGGCAGCATGTTTTCTATGGTATTTAGAATCAGTTTCTTAATTAAAATATTGTAGATCTTCTTGTGTAATTAAACCAAAACAAATGCTATTGTATACAAACATTCTCGGACCAATTCTTGATTTGCCATCTCACGGTGGATGGCTTTCCTAGATAGAGATCATCTTTATCTTTTAAAAATGAAAAAAAGTTCCTACGAGCTCACTGTCTAGATAGAATAGTAATGAATACCTGCTAGTTGCAAAAATATACCATGGTTAGAAGGTAGACCAACCAATGTAAATTGCGCAAATTCTATTATACCGTTGTTTTGTTTATGTCGTCAAAACATAAGTGGACCTCTAACTGAATTTCAAAATAATTGTAAAATTCACTCTAATTTGGGACTATCCTATAGAGATTTCCGTGTATATGGGATAAGACATATAGGTATCCATCTGGACCTTCCCTGATGTCAGTAGCTATGCCGAATCCTTTTCCAAAGACTAGATCATCAAGTTCTTTGTTATTATTAGCTACTTTATCAGCTAAAACTCCATCAAGATCCAATCTAGTTCGATCTTCGTTCAAATTGAAATTATACAGGTAGTCGTTATTGTAATCTGCAGCAAAGAGATCATTTTGATACTGACTTCCCAAAGTATCATTTTTGAGGAACTCTAAAGCCGTTACTCCTACAGACATGTTCCAAGCAAACTCGGGGCTACTATAACGTCCCTTATCAGCAAAGGTTTCCAAATTGTTTGGAATGGTTACCATTTTACTACCAAAATAGCCCCTTTCTGGAGGGAGGGGATTGGCATCTTCTACTGGCCACCATCCCATAACTCTTAACCAACCACTATTGAAGCCAGGTTCCACTAGGTTTATTTCATCACCATAGCCAGGGCCATTTTCCGTGTCCCATAATTTGTTAGAAATTGGATCAAAAGCAAGTCCAAATCCATTTCTAACTCCATAAGCAAAATATTTGTTTAAGGGGCTGTGATCAGCCAATAAGCCAGTGGTTTTGTTTTCTCCTCCTAAAACAGGTTCTCCAAATGGGGATATACTCAATATGCCGCCTCTACCATCAGGAGGATTACCAGTGGGAACATTTGATGATTCTGCGTATACAGTGCTATCTTCATATGTAGAGGTTGAACAATATTTATCCTCCCAGCAACTGTCACCGTCTCCAACAAGTGCATAAATATTTCCATCCGGACCTACCTTTATTACACCACCATTATGATCTGCACCTGGTCCTACAGGGAGATCCAAAATCAAATTGGGATTAATTAATTCGTTTCCTGTCCATTCAAATCTATAAATCCTGTTACCTAATGGATTACAAAGTGTAAAGTCTGAACACATATCATTGCCGTCTTTGACTGATTGAGTATAGTAAATATAAACATAGGTTTTCTCTCCTGTAGAGTTATTTAACGTCTGTCTGGCTACATCAATTCCAAGCAATCCTCTTTCTATTTTATTTGCAACATTTAGATCCAAAATAGGTTCATCTAAAAGGTTTCCATTTACTATTCTCTTGATTGTACCGTTATTTTTTTCTAAAACTAAAATATCGTCCTTTCCAACAAAAGCCATGGTTGTAGGATAGTTAAGTCCGCTTGCTACCACTTCAACTTTTAGATTAGGATTGGTAACGTTTGGCA
>DATELO010000142.1:0-5346 GCA_035276505.1 Candidatus Nitrosocosmicus sp. | reverse complement strand
TCCGCTAATCTTAATTATTTTTGTATTTTGTTCAAATTCCACCATTAATTTTCTACTTTCTGTATTGTTAGAATATTGTATCGCTGATATGTTATCAGTCATATTATTTGAAATTGGTTTCTCTTCAATGGAATTTTTTAGCTCTAGAAATCTTGCTGGCTGATCATCTACCATCACCGTAAAATTCTTGTCATTTCCGTTTACCTTTGAATCAAGGATAATCCTTGGTATGTCTATTATTAACTTGTCTGCCTTAGCATTTAGCGAACTAATTACTAGAACAATGCTTTTTTCTTCGCTATCATAATTCAAATTGGAAACCGAGTTTCCCAAACTAGATATCATAATGGGTATAATTGTATTGCCTACCTTTATCTGGTAATAAATATCATGTAAAGAGCCTGAGACATCGCCCTGAGTTATATCAAAAATTGTATTATTCGATGCAGAATTCTCAAAATCAGGACCAGGCTCCGCGGTTGGATTAACTAAATGAGGTTCAAGTATAACATAGAGGGCTCCCAAGCATGCCAATCCAATTACTAGCCTCGCTATAGCCTGAGAATCTAGGTTTGAACTGTTGACCAACAAATTTCCAGTTTTCCACAATCGTATTTATAACGCCCGTCTCATCATATAAGAATTATTCTCGAGTAAGATTACAATATATTAATTTGTATATGAAAATGATGGTATTTATCAAACCCATCTTCATATACATAACAGAAATTGTTATTAAAATGTGAACAATAATTACTTTTTATCAATTTCTCATTCAATTTCATTGAAATAGTCAAAGGTACAACAACCCTTGTTAACTGTTCCCTATTAGTTCGTCTTCATATTTGGAGTAAATATCTCTTTTAGCTAAATTCGCTTGTAGCATGAAATTCAATTTTTGGTTTAAGTAAAGTCTTGATAAACTCAGTAAAAGTGTGGATACCTTTTAGTTCTTTGAGTTTGTCGTCGTCTTAAAATATCTAGATTGGGAGGGGAATATTATATATAATCGAACTGCATTTTATAGGATATTTGACAATTCTTTTGTTATTATATAATTTAAATTTAGGTCAGGAGAGAAGTATTTTTGTCTACTGAAAAAAAAGAGATAAAAATTGTGGATCACATCTACCAGCCTAAACATGAAATCCTCTCAAAAGACGAAGCTGAGCTGGTTTTTAAGAAATTTAATTCTAAACCTAGCCAATTTCCTTATATCATGTCCTCAGATAAAGGGATCCAGGGATTAGGAGCACAACCTGGTGATGTTATTAAGATAACGAGAAAGAGCTCAACTGCGGGTGAAAGTGTATATTACCGATATGTAGTAGAAGGTTGATCTAGATCATGACAGTCAATATTAGTAATAATTCTATTGATATGTGGCCCATCATAAATGATATACTCCGGAGGGAGGGTGTTGCTAGGCAACATCTTAATTCATATAATGAGTTTATAGAACGAGGACTTCAAAGCATAATCGATGAAGTTAATGAAATTGAGATAGAGACTGCCGAATATCCGTATAAAATCAAGCTGGGAAAAATAAAGATGCAACAACCACGTATAATGGAATTGGATGGTTCCATCACACATGTTGCACCAGTTGAAGCCAGACTTCGTAATTTGACATACGCCTCGCCAATTATGCTAGAATGTAGTATTGTTGAAGAGGGCAAGACTTTGGAATCTCGATTCATACACATTGGGGATATGCCGGTAATGGTCAAATCAAACGCGTGTATGCTACACAATTACTCAGAGATTAAACTAGTTGATGTTGGAGAAGACCCAAAAGATCCCGGGGGTTATTTCATCATTAATGGTTCAGAAAGAGTGATAGTAGGGTTAGAAGACTTGTCATACAATAAAATCATTGTAGATATAGAAGAAACCTCTGGAACTATGCTGTATAAGGCTAAGGTTTACTCATCGATAGTTGGATATAGGGCCAAATTGGAATTGATAATGAGACCAGATGGTTCCATAGTCTCAAAGATACCCGGCTCTCCGGTAGATATCCCGTTGATTATTTTGATAAGAGCATTAGGACTCGAATCAGATAAAGACATAGCAAATGCGGTGTCACTTAACGATGCCATTCAAGATGAATTGGAGCCATCATTTGAAAAATCTGGCGAGGTAACAACCAGTAGAGACGCCATTATTTACATAAGTAAGAGGATTGCACCGGGTATGTTAGAAGAATTTCAAATCAAAAGAGCTGAAACCTTACTAGATTGGGGTTTGTTACCACATTTAGGAAAAAATCCAGACAACCGATACGAAAAAGCCTTGTTTTTGGGCGAGTCTGCATGTAAATTAATCGAATTAAATCTTAATTGGATAGACCCCGACGATAAAGATCATTATGGAAATAAAGTCATCAAGTTTGCGGGTCAAATGTTAGCTGATTTATTTAGAACTGCATTTCGAAATCTGATTCGAGATATGAAGTATCAGTTAGAGCGTTCTGGTCAGAAGCGTGGCATAAACGCCGTTGCGGCAGCAGTCAGACCTGGAATAATTTCGGATAAGCTCAATAATGCTATCGCAACTGGCAACTGGGGACGAGGCAGAGTTGGTGTTACACAGCTGTTGGATAGAACAAACTATATGTCAACAGTAAGCCACTTGCGGCGCATACAGTCTCCTCTAAGTAGAAGTCAACCGAATTTTGAGGCAAGGGATCTACATGCAACCCATTTCGGACGTATATGCCCATCCGAAACCCCTGAAGGCTCTAATTGTGGATTGGTAAAGAATCTGGCATTGTCTGCTGTTATTTCAGTGAGTGTATTATCTTCAGACGTAATCGAAAAGCTCTACGAACTGGGAGTCCAAAATGTAAACGAAACAAATGATGAGTTAAAACAAAAGGGTGCGAGAATTTTTGTTGATGGTAGATTAATAGGTTATATCGAAGACGGAGGCTCATTGGCTAATAGACTAAGAACTATGAGAAGATCCGGGAGAATGCATCCACACATGGGAATTTACTACTATTCTTCCCTTAATGAGAATGCGACCAAGAGGTTATATATTAGCTGCAACTCGGGACGAGTCTTAAGACCAGTTGCAATAGTTAAAGATGGGAACATATTACTGACCAAGGAAGTTATAGATAAGATATCAAAGAAGTTTTTGTCATGGACTGACTTGTTATATATGGGAATTATCGAATTGGTTGATGCGAATGAAGAAGAAAATTGTTATATTGCGAGTGAACTAAAAAATATTACAAGTGACCACACTCACGTGGAGATTTTCTTATCATCCATATTAGGTGTGGGTGCATCTATTATTCCTTATCCAGAACACAATCAGTCTCCACGAAATACCTATGAGAGTGCCATGGCTAAACAAAGTCTTGGGTTTTCCACCCCTCTGATGAACGCAAGCACATATGTTCGACAGCACTTTATGCTATATCCCCAAATGCCAGTCGTTACTACCAAGGCCATTAATCTACTCGGATTGGACGAACGACCAACGGGTCAGAACTGCGTAGTGGCGGTCCTTCCGTTTGAAGGATATAATATTGAAGATGCAGTAGTGTTCAGTAAATCATCCGTGGATCGAGGATTGGCACGAACATTCTTTTATCGTGTTTATGAGGCCGAAGCAAAACAATATCCAGGAGGTATGAAGGACACATTTGAAATACCTTCATCGGAGGCAAATATTCGTGGTTACAGGGGAGAAAAATCATACCGTTTGTTGGAACAAGATGGGGCAATAATGCATGAATCAGTAGTTAACGGGGGTGACATATTGATAGGTCGAACATCTCCGCCTAGATTTATGGAAGAATACAAGGAATTTGAGGTTAAGGGGCCGTATAGAAGAGACACGTCGATTGGTGTTAGACCCTCTGAAAATGGAGTTGTTGATACTGTCATAATGACTCAGTCAGTGGAAGGTGGTAAAATGTATAAGATTAGAGTAAGAGATATGCGAATTCCCGAAATTGGTGACAAATTTGCCTCACGCCATGGTCAAAAAGGAGTTGTAGGCATGCTAGTAAGCCAAGAGGACCTACCGTATACTGAAGATGGAGTGGTACCAGATGTAATGATAAATCCTCATGCATTTCCATCAAGGATGACCGTCGGAATGTTTATGGAATCCCTTGGAGGAAAGGCCGCATCTTTGAGAGGTAAAATAGTTGATGGCTCAGCATTTTTAGGTGAAAAATTAAACGATATTAAGGATGTGATGGAATCCTACGGATTCAAGCACAGTGGGAAGGAGATAATGTATGACGGAAGAACAGGTAAAAAGTTTCCGATGGATGTGTATGTTGGAGTAGTTTACTATCAAAAACTACATCACATGGTGGCAGATAAAATCCATAGCAGAGCTAGGGGTCAAGTGCAAATGCTTACCAAACAACCTACTGAGGGTAGAGCACGAGGCGGTGGCTTAAGATTTGGAGAAATGGAACGAGATTGTTTGATTGCTTATGGTGCTTCCATGATGCTAAAGGATCGATTATTGGAGGAGTCCGACAAAGCTGAGATAAATGTGTGTGAAAGATGTGGTCTATTATCCTATTTTGACACTAAACAAAGAAAATACGTATGTAGAGTTTGTGGTGATAAAGCGAAGATCTCGAACGTTATTATTGCATATGCTTTTAAATTGCTATTGCAAGAAATGATGAGTTTAAATGTGGCACCTCGCTTACTGGTTAAGGAGAAGGTTTGAGCCTTTTTGTTTACGGATATTCTTTTGATGGGAGTTTTGTTAAATGAATGAAGAATCAGTAAAAATTTTAGATGGAATCAGGTTTAGCATTTGGTCTCCAGTAGAGGTAAGAAAATTTAGTGTCACCGAGGTAACTGCTCCAGAAACATATGATGAAGATGGTATGCCTGTTCAAGGAGGATTGATGGACAATAGATTAGGTACATTAGAACCGGGCCAGAAATGTGCAACTTGTGGTAATACATCCGCAAGGTGCCCTGGCCACTTTGGCCATATAGAACTTGCAGAACCAGTGTTACACATCGCCTTCATAGATGACATTCACAAACTATTGTTGATTACTTGCAGATCTTGTAATAGGATCAAGCTAAATAATCAGGAGCTTGAAAAATATAAAAATCTGAGAGATAGTAAAGCTGCTTACGCTGTTATTACATTAGAAAACGTCAAGGACGAAATAATCGAGAAATCTAAGAAAGTTAAAGTTTGCCCCCACTGTCAGAAGGAACAGTATGATCTTATCTTTACGAAGCCAACTATTTTTGTAGAAAAAACTGACGTGGGCGAAAATAGGTTGTTACCAATTACAATAAGAGAGAGATTACTTAATGTGTCAAACGAGGATCTAATTTTATT
>DATELO010000141.1:0-5746 GCA_035276505.1 Candidatus Nitrosocosmicus sp. | reverse complement strand
AATCTAACTTTTCTAATGGCCGGTCAAAAAGAGTAATTGCGGTCAATTTCAATTGTATCTTTCCTAATTTTTCCTCTCGATTCTGTCATATGGATTCTTATACTCATAATGTTTTTCATGTATATCAGTATATTATAGAATTACTTTATCAAAATCAAGTCACTAATACAAACAATCTTTTAGACAATTATCGTTCCAATTTAGAATGAACATTGACCGTTTTATTCACGAGGTAAATTCAATAATATTTCGAGACGGTGTGAGATCTTCAGCGAGTCTTCTAGTAGGTAGCAATGTATACGAATTATTTATCATCATTTTTATTACTTCAAATGCTTCCACATGAGTTATTTTTGGGTCAAGCCTAGTTTGTATTGCTCTGTATTCTGCTAAAGCCCTTACTGAATTAGAACTGAGGAAAGCCTTTGAATTTTGGGATCCATAAAGTTCAATTAGTCTTATTTTTTCAAATATTACATCAGATATATCGCTGTAAAGGACCGGTAAAAAATTTTTTGTGGACGGATTTTCGTATGCAATAATATTAGGCGTAAATCGTCCTGCCTCTACTGTTGCTTCGGCTATAGCTCTGTGATCATGATGATTGTCTTTGATTGGATGGGTATATACAACATCTGCCTGTGTTTTTCGGATGAAGAATTCGATTGAGTTGATTAGTTCTTTTGTTAAATATACAGCAGAATCTTCATAATCATCGATCCACAATGCCTTGGCACCTATGTATTTAGCTGAACTTATTATCTCATTAGAGCGTTTTACTACAGAACCGGCGCTGGATCCTCGCGTTACTATATACATAAAAACATTAACCCCATTTCTAGCAGCTTTCAGTAACGATCCTCCACACCCGAGTTCAATATCGTCAGGATGTGCTCCAATCGCTAATATATTCACACAAATGTTGGGGTATATCCCTATTTTAATTTAATGTGATGCAAATATATGAATTAATATTTTCCTTGTTACGATAATCTACAAAGTAATCCTTTCATCTCGGTCAATTATGAACGTATATTTATGTGCCTCTTTACAGGAAACAAAGGGGATCAATCCTATTCTTAATCCTCATTACTTTTATTGGGTGTCTTTCCTCTATAGAGTATTGAATCGATCAGATCCAATCAGTTGTTTACTTAGCTGTATACCCAAGTACACTCCTCTATTAATAGCACGTATATCAACAAACCTGGATCTCGATCCAGTAGTGGAAAACCGAATTGCATTCCTAGAATAGTAGTTTAGTACTAAACTACCTTATAGTAACATGGTCACCCCTAATCAACTTTTTTTCGGAAGCCTCTAATTTGACTTCTTTTTAGTTAGACAAATACTTCGTTACTGTAAGTATAATCTTGTATTAAAAATAATCAAATAAATACAATGTACTTCGAATAGGATTGATAATCTTGATATGGATTCTTTATCCAAAGTGTAGTAACTTTTTTAGAGTTTTAAAAAATGTTTGGAGTAAAGGATTTCATCAATATGTTTTGAATATGTTTATCATTTTCTTCTTCAACTAAAGAGGTAATATTAAATTTCTTTAATAAATTTTTAATCGACTTTACAGGAGATGTAGAAGATATTGCAAATGTTTTTACCTTTTTGCCTGGAATTATAGGTAACTTTTCAATTTCAAGAATCTTCTCGATATCACGAGTAAGATCATTGCCTAATGTAATGAAAATGAGCGTGGTCATTTGAGAATACGCGATTAAGTCAAAAGGACCATGGGAATTTTTGTTCTCTATAAAATGCTCATAGTGCTTTACGGTAAACCCCGATTGAGTTAAAAAGTCCTCTAGTTGCATTAGTGAAAATAAATTGCTCTTAAGTTTGTTTACATAATCATCACGTATCCTAAATTTGTATAGGTCGATCCACTTTGCAGAATTCAAATCAAATTTTTCGTAATTACATTCATTACAAGTATAGAGTATCGATGGAGTAGCAAATGCTTTATAACAATGTATGCACTCAAACCCGAGAATATTATAACAGTTCGAAAAAGCGTTTTCGAAATGGATCATACACTCATTACAGAAGATTTCCCCTGAGTTTGAATACTTTTTTACAGAGATAATTTGATTACACGGTCTATGAAAAAATAGTTCCTTTCTCTTAAATCTGCTGCTATTACAATTACTGCAATGAAAATTAGTATATATATTAACAGAGCTGCAGTTGGGACAGGCAAGAGTCTGACCTGTTTTTTCTTTGATTAAAGCATTCATTTTGACCATCCTGTTTAAAATACTAGGATTATTTACTAAGATTTCGTTAGTCTTTATACCATAAGCCTTTTTTATTGAATCATCAATTTGGATTTCATTAATACAATTAGATACGATCCTTTGACTAATCGGTAGATCAGAAACTAACAGCTCTCGCAAGATAATCCTATTTTGTGGCTCCTGTAAAAAATGCTCTACCATAATCGCTTGTTGTTCCTCAACCCATTCTGATCTTATTTTCTGCAAAGTTTGTGAAATTTCTCGATAATTTAGTTGCTGTAAGAATATGAAATCTCTAGCTTTTAATTGAGCAGCAACATACGCTAACCTTGGATCAATAGATGACGAAAATGCCACAATTGGTAAAACCGAATTGTATTTTTGGAAGAATTCTTTTAATAATGCTGGAGGCGCGTTCATATTGCATAATGCAATGTCAAAATTTTGATTATCCAGAATGTCAAATGCCTTTGAAAGTGATTTACATATTGTAAATTCTATTCCTTCCACAGGCTCATTCAAATAAGTTGCATCATCTAATTGCTCATCAACTATCAGTGTCGTTATGTTTTTCATTTCAACGACGTTTAAATTAGTTTTAGATGGACTTATTTGCATAGTTATTACTTGAATTCACAAATATCTATATTAATGTTTAGTTTTTACCCGATTTAACAAATGCAATTCCAAGTATTCAAATTTATTGGAATTAATTAAAATGTATTTGAACTATAAGTTCTAAGGAAACCAGAAATTTTATTATTAAACAATCTATTTAAGGCCTAGAGTTTTTACTCATATATCCTATGAAGTAAGTAGTAAGAAATGGAAAAATAAACGTCAAATTATTGGACGAGTGAACAGGATGTAATACACCTTCTCACATTTTCAGAGCTCGCAATACAAAAAGACAAGACTCGACTATCCAATTTCTCTCCCCTCAATACTACAAAATCCCATACGAAAGCCATTAAGATTGATCTTATTGTCTAGTCAAATTCTAAATAGTACGTGTACAAAACTTTTGTTATGTAGATGTTATACATTGCACAATATCATTATTCACAATTTAGAAGCGTTTACTTAAACTAGTTCTCAATGAATCTTAGATAATGAGATAACTGCTCCGATCACCATCACAATTGTTACTAAGAAGTTTTATAACGCTCCAAAATATTTAATCATGATTAGCTTTTAAATTTCCCTTTCTTGATACTGACTGTTGTAGATTTACTTTGCTATTTAAATTCTTGTGGAATAATCTCGGCTAAAAAACAATTTTTTCGCAATTCACACATGAAAAAGTAGTGAAATACAAATACAAGATTATATAATAGTCTTAGAGGTGCTTTGCTTAAATTATAATTCGTAGGCAGATGTTATCCTTCTATTAGGCACCATTTTAAAACGAACGTGCATTTATGGATAATAACCAATATTAATATATTATAGTAATAGATAATTATTTTGGAATTAATTTGACTACAAACACAAAACGCCCTATTGGCGTTACAATAATCGCAATTTTGATAATCATAGGCGGAATTGTCCTTTTGATTGGTGGTCTGTCACTAGTGGGACTGGGGGCACTCCTATCTATGAGCTCCACAGAGATCGTTCAAACAGGTACCAATTCGACTGATGCTGCAGAAATCGCGGCATTGGGGATGATTCCAGTCGTTATGGGAATTATAATGCTTATCTTAGGAATCGCATATCTGGTAGTGTCCTATGGATTACTTAAAGGCAAGGGTTGGGCATGGGCAATTACAATAATAGTAACTATAATTGGCCTCATCATGCAAATCATATCGGCCATAGTTATTGGGTCTATTACCTCTTCAGTGGTAGCTGGGTTGACTAGTCATATAATTGGAATTATAATAAGTGGTATCATTATTTATTACATGTTTAGACCCCATGTAAAAGCATTTTTTAAGCAATAACCAACCTTTTTTTTTAATATACATATCGCCCATATAATCGAAAATACTCAATACAATACTTATTATTGAGCAAATTTTCATTATCAATATGCGAAAGTTTTTAGAAACATTTAGCGATCGAAATAAAGAGGGTAACCCAGAAAATGGTACAACAAGAATCCAAAAAAATTCAGACAATTCAGTTCATTTGCAAATATTTTACAATGGAAGTTGGAGACATGATACTAATTGTAAAGTAAAAACAAACAAAGAGTGCAATATCACTGCCTAAACAATTTTTGTGTAATAGCTCCTAGATTTTTTATTTGCTCAAATATGATTAAAATTCATAAAATACGTCGTTTGCAGTAAATTGCCTTGTGTATTTGTAACCTCTATAATAGAATACACATGAAATATAATTTCCCGTCAAGTAGTTATAATACTAATTAAAATATTCAATTCGCAGTCGAGAGTTTAAATTACATTTAAATACTGGAATATAATTATATTAATTGATTATGATTCGAAGTATTTTGAATTATGATTAGTAGGTATTTCATGTATACGAGAAGTATCCAAACCTGCTTCTCGTAGACATTCAAATTTTTATGAGAATATCTTACTGGGTATCGACTAACTACTAATCATGTCTGAAAACACTTATTTTAGCTTGTTAGCTAAATGTATAAACAAAATCATTTTAGGTGATTGTGGACAAATACAAGAAATTAATGAACTGAATGACCTATTACTGAATCATCTTTCATATCGATACAACAAGGGCACTTTTGTTTAACACATAGATTTGTGGCCTCGTGTTTACAAATTGGACATAAACATTTTTGATCTTTCAATTGTTGAGATCTTTTTTTCCTATCGATTTTCAAAATTAAGTAAATCCAAATTATAAATAAGAACAAAGCAACACCAAAGAAAACAAATGAAATTCGAACATTAGCCCTCATAGCAATCAGTAAAATACCAAATAAAGTAAAGCCAATGCCAGTCCAGAATGGCCATGTGGGATAATGTTTATTCAAAGTGTATTATGTAATTCTCCAGCTTTTTATTTTTTCTCATTTGATTTTGAGATTCATTTCTAGCTTAACGCGAGCGCAATATACGTTTTGACCAGTGAAAAAAGGAGGCATTTAGCAATTTAAATAATGGAATGCACTCATTCCATTGTAATGAGATTATACCCCGTCATGGTCGTTGTTCCGTTAGCGATTACACTTTCTTTATTGCTTTTCGTAAGTCAACAGCAGGATTACTTAAGTCTCGGTCAGAGTGAATTATCCACCGATCCGAATACAATAGGAATTCAGACTAATATTTCAGGAATAACATGTGATGAAACTGAACATCTAGTATATCATAACCATACTAAACTAGTAATAAATGACCAGAATAGTTCATTAATTGTTCCAGCAGGTATAGGAATAATACCCAATGAATGCATATTTTGGTTACATACACATGATGATTCTGGAATTATTCACGTTGAAGCTCCTTACGAGACATCGTTTTCGTTGGGACAATTTTTGCAAGTCTGGAACTCAT
>DATELO010000140.1:0-22933 GCA_035276505.1 Candidatus Nitrosocosmicus sp. | reverse complement strand
GAGGATATTTTTAAAGAAATCGAAATGATGGCTAAATATTATCCTTTTACTCGACGAATCTTCTTAGCAGATGGCGATGCAATGAATCTAGATAGTGAAAAGTTAATAAAAATAATAACGAAGATCAGAAAAAACTTTGAAAGTATTGAGAGGATTTCGTGTTATTCAATGCCAAAGAATTTGCTCCAAAAATCTGCGGATGAATTAAGGGCTCTTAAAGCTGCAGGACTAGATATGGTTTATTTAGGAATAGAAAGTGGTAACGACAAAATATTGAAAAAGATTACTAAAGGCGCAACATCTGATATGATAATAAAAAGTTGCAACAAAGCAAAGGATGCTGGCTTTATTCTCTCATGCATGATAATTTTGGGACTAGGTGGCAGGACATATACATTCGAACATGCTAAAGATACTGCCAATGTTATAAATAAAATATCGCCTGATTTTGTAGGCGCCCTGACTCTCTATATGGAACCCAATATTGAAAAAGAGTTTCATGAAAAGTTTGGAGAACCGTTTCTACCCCTTGAAGATAACGAAGTTTTGGTTGAATTATATAATCTGATATCAAACGTCAATTTGAAAAATAATACAATTTTTAGAGCAAATCACGCTTCAAATGTCTATGCAATAGGAGGAACGCTTCCAGACGATAAGGTAGAAATTCTACAAAAAATAGATCAATTAAAAGACCATCCAGAATTATTCAAACCGAAAGTACTAAGGAGATTTTAAGAATAATTAAAAAATTTTAGAGTTAAATAAAAAGTTAGGATAATTTATTTATTTACTTAAATAAATTCATCAACATATCAAGAGGATTTTGTGATGTCGAGTTAGTGGTATTTCCTCCACTTGATGTTGCGTTATTGGCTGCTTGACTTGCACTCTCGTCAACTGTAGTTGCATTATCTGCGGCTTGACCCATTTCACTACCTGCTTGACTTGCACTCTCGTCAACTGTAGTTGCATTATCTGCGGCTTGACCTGCTTCGTTTATAGCTCCGCTCATTCCTTGAGTTGCGTTTCCAGCTGCCTCACCCGTTTCATTCATAGCTCCGCTCATCCCTTCTGTTGCATTACTACCAATTTCACTTACCGTTTCTGTTGCATTACCAAGTCCTTCGCCTAACTCATTTAATGCTCCTCCAAGCGTATCACCAATTTGGTCACCCGGAGATTGAGCACTTGCATATTGTGTAATGGAAGTTCCACCATTTGCTAAAAATAAAGATAGGATCCCTGCAAAAACGAATATCCCTGCTGCATATTTACTAAAATACATTAGAAAGTAATAGTAAGCGGTTATTTTTAAGATTTGCATATAATTTTTTTATAGAAATATGGTTTAATAATAAATTATATTATCACTGTATCTTAGAAATTTACATATTTTTCATAGTATAAACAAATTTTCATAGAATTAAAGGAAATATGTATATAGAAAAATCAATGGGGTTTTATTTCGCCTGGGGCAAAGAATTGAATAACTATACTTAGGACATATAGTGCCACCAAAAATATTCCCACATGTATTCCTATGTGCCGCCTGAACAAGGGTATAAGAGCGACAATTGTTATCGAAGTAGCTAAAATCATCTGGAACCAAAGCAATTCACTATTATGTATGGTTGTAAAGAATCCCCCGTGATACATCGCAGCAATAATTGCTACACCTAGTAAAAGAGAATTATTCAAAATCTTTGATCCCAGCACATTTGCAATAGCGATTGCAGCACCTGCTGCTCCCTTACGGGCTAAAATCATCATTGAAATTTTCTCGGGCATCTCTCCAGCAATAGGACTGATAATAACAGCCAATACAATAGTAGAAACTCCAATATCTTCAGAAAATGTTTGCAAGGAGTGAATAAATGGGCCAGCACCAATTACTATGCCGATTGTTCCAGCTATAAAAGCCAAAATTGCCTTAGTCATGTCGTTTCTTGAAGTCATTACGTGTGCTGGTATTGACACCGATTTGTTATCTGCAGTGTTCATTACCGCTGCTTGGTCAACTTTCTGCTCTCTCTTCATTTCAATATAGGCTATTAACACATACGCAACAAACATACCCACGAAAATAAATCCATCAATGAAATTGTAACCATCAAGCAATAAAACAGCACTTATTAACGCTGATGCCAACAAGAATATTTTATCGACTTTAAAAGTACTCACATCTATCTTTTTTAGAGGTGCTTTTGAAAGTCGGGTCGTTGCTATGAGTAACATCAATGCAAGTCCTAATGTCATCATCAAAACATTACTTCCCAATCCTGCGCCAATAGCTACCTCATACAATCCAACTGATGCAGCATACATTACAATTGCAATTTCAGGAAGGGTGGTTGCTACAGAAAGAAGTGTCCTTCCTACAAATTTGGCTCCAAATCTCATAGAAAGATGCTCCGCACCATAAGATAGTATCCAACTAGCAAAGATGAGTTCACCTAGCCATCCTAACATTAGCAAGAAATTCTCAATATTCAAAAATCAAAAGGAATTAGCTCTCAACAGAATATAAATTTAATATTTACCTATTGATTGATATATGCCGCATCATTTAAAAAATATTTGCGTCTCTATTACTATCATAACTTATGTATTTTGTAAGTAGCAATGACTATAAATTTAAGGAAATTAAGGAACTATTATCTGAGTTCAGTTCAACCCGATTAATCGTAGAACACAAAAAGTTAAAGTTAGAGGAAATTCAGTCAAGTTCTTTAGGAGATGTAGCTAAAGCGAAGGCAATCCATGCGTTTAATATTATCGGAAATGAGGTATTAGTTGAAGATGATGGATTATTTATCGAATCCCTCAACGATTTTCCTGGCGTATATTCTTCTTTTGTGTATGATACCCTAGGAAATATAGGCATTCTGGATTTGTTAAAGAATAAAAAAAATCGAAGAGCTACTTTCAAATCATTAATTGCTTACTATGATGGAAAAAATATGAAAACCTTTAGTGGCCAAGTTAACGGACTAATATCCGAACGGATATTTGAAGGAGGATGGGGATTTGATCCCATTTTTATTCCAGAAAATATGGACATATCATTTGCTCAGATGGATTTGAATTCAAAGAACAAATATTCGCACAGGAAATTAGCTTTAAAGGAATTTTATTCCTGGTATATAAAATATAACAACAATCTGGAGGACGGTAATGTAACTAGGAGTAATCTTCAATCCAGCGCGAAATAAACCTTTTCTTATTTTGTAAAACTACAATTCTTGAGACAATACTTTCATCCATTATAGTGTAATTTGATAATCTGGAAACTAATCCTTTTGCGAAGTTTCTTACTTCTTCCATCTCGAGCATGTTTGATTGCTCTAATCTATTGGTTGACATTCCAATATGCATATATGACTTTAGTTCTACAAAATGGGGCTGCCCAGTTTCGATAATCTTGCTGAAATCATCGTAAAACTTGTTTTCATTATTGAAATTTCTGATTAACGTAAAGCGTAAAACTGTCCTAGTTTTTGCCTTAGACAAAAATTCAAGGCTCTTATTCCAACGCTCCCACGCATCTTTATGTTTTGGACCATTAATCCTAAAAAACATGTTCTTTGTAGAGGCGTTAGTTGATAAATAAATTTGAGTAGGAAGGGCGTTTTCGTCAGCTAACCGATAGAGCATTTCTGGCTCTTGTCCGTTGGTAACCAAGAAGATTGATTTTGTGGCTTTCAATCGAAAAAGATATTTTATTAATTGTGGTAATTTTGGATACATTGTTGGTTCTCCTGAAAGGGAAATGGCATAGTGTTCAGGAAACAAAGATTCATCTAATTTGGTTTGATTAATATTATTTTTTCCATAATGTCCAACAATGAGTTTTCTTCGTTCTTCGAGTAATGAATGAACTATAACTTCAGGATCATCCACTAAATGAGGTGGCATTTCTAATGTATCATAAAACTCGGTGGGCCTCCAACAGTAAATGCATCTATTCTCACAATTCAGAGCAGTTGGAGTCATTTCCATACATCTGTGAGTAGAGATGCCGTAGAACTTGTGTTTGTAACATGTACCTTCATTTGAAAAAGACTTTTTAGTCCAATGACATAATTCCACGGCTGAATGATTGAAAACCCCATATTTTGCTTTCTGCAATTTCTGCTTAATTGAAGGAGTTATCTGAATTAAATTATTCTCAATGCCATTATGTGAATATACTTCTCCCGAACAGCTCATTTGTATAATGAACGTTATTATGGATATAAGTCTTGTAGAAAAGTTATCGACTTTGAAATACCATTGGTTTACAAAAGTGTGTCCCTAAAACAATTATATATTAATAATTGATTAAAATTTTTAACATTACGTGGCCTTCGTAGTATAGCCTGGTTAGTATAGGCGGCTGTGGATTTCATACCTCCCAGTATGAAAACGGAAACCGCTTGAGGAGGGTTCAAATCCCTCCGAAGGCCCTTTCAATCAATTTAGATATGTTTGTAAAGTGCCATAAATTGCTGCTATAGATTACCATATCTTAAGATTTGATATACCCCCAAATATACTAACAAGTTGTATATTGTCTCTTATGTAAGAAGTAATATTTTTTGAATAATGCAGTTAGACGGGTATTTTTAGCATAAATCCATATATAGGGCTATTTAAGCTCAGGCTTCCAATTAGCTCTATTAGAGGATTCGCAAACGAATTTTCTGAAATAACATTTAACTTCTGCTGGAGGATTGAAAACTATAAAAAGAATTAGTAGAATCCCATTTTGTAAGGACATGAATAACGAACATCTGAATTCTATTGATAATAAAAAACTTGAAGAATTTGTTATGAAAGCTATAGGAGATCTAGGAAGTAGTTTAGGAGCAATGATGGTTATCTTAGGAGACAAATTGGGATTTTATAAAGCACTAAGTAAATTCGGACCTATGACCTCTGATGAGCTAGCATTGAAAACTAATACAACTGAACGGTATGTTAGAGAATGGTTAGCAAGCCAGGCGGCAGCGGATTATTTGAAATATGATTCGAAAAATAAAAAATTTTCACTTCCCCATGAAAATGGATTGGTTTTGGCTGATGAGCAAAGCCCAGCTTATCTTTTGGGTGGTTATCAAGTTTTAAGATCCATATTTAAGGATGAGGATAAGTTCGTAAACATGTTCAGAACGGGTGATGGTTTGAGATGGGGTGACCATCACCATGACCTATTTGAAGGGACTGCAAAATTCTTTAGACCCAACTACGTTTCAAATCTTACTCAATCTTGGATTCCATCTTTAGATGGGATTGAAGACAAACTAAAAAAAGGTGTAAAAGTTGCAGACATAGGGTGCGGATTTGGGATTTCAACGCTGATTATGGCGAGACAGTATCCTAATTCATTTTTTTATGGTTATGACAATCATGAACCTTCTATAGAAGCGGCAGCTATGAATGCGAGAAGTGAAAATTTACAGAAAAATACCGAATTTTTAGTCTTATCAGCTAACGAACCAATTGGTAGGGATTTTGAGGTGATAACGTTTTTTGATTGTCTTCATGACATGGCAGACCCTCTGGGTGCCCTCAAATTTGCAAAGCAATCTTTGAATGAGGGTGGCTCATGCATGATTGTAGAACCATTGGCAAATGACAATCTAGAAGACAATTTAAATTTAGTAGGAAGAATTTACTACGCTGCGTCCACTGTGGTATGTGTTCCAAATTCTTTAGCTGATAAAGGAATTGCATTAGGTGCTCAGGCAGGTGAGAAAAGAATCCGAGAAATTGCATTGGAAGCAGGATTTTCAAAATTTAGGCGGGCAACCCAAACTCCATTTAATGTAGTGTATGAGGCCAGATAGATATACTCCAATTCTGAAATTGTATAAAGAATTAATTATTCCATATTTACAGTCTCATGGTAATACGTCAGTGTATTCAATCTAAATAATATTTTTTTGATTACTGATGACAGAGAAGAAAAAAGCTATTTTTCAATCAGCGCCTTGAAATTATCACAAGCCTTTTTTGAAACCATTTCAAGCTCTAAAAATTTTTTATCTTGTCCAAGCAGAAATGACTCTTTGGAGAGATTTTCGTTCAGGAGTTCTTGTTGATACGCTTTGCTCCAATCTTTTACCATTTGTTTGTCGACTTCTAAATGGAATTGAATGCCAACTGCACTTTTGAAACCAAAAGCTTGAATATATAAATCAGATCTAGCCAAAACTTGGGCACCTTCCGGTAGTGTAAAAGTATCACCATGCCAATGAAATACTTGTATTTGATCCTTTGATATATTTCGAAATATACTCTCTGTTCCACAATCTGTAATATTGACTTGTCCCCAACCTATCTCTTTTCTTGGACCCTTGTATACAGAGCCTCCACAGGCTGACGCTATTAATTGTGAACCTAAGCAAATTCCTAACAGTGGAATCTCATAGTTGATAGTAGACACTACAAGTTTTTTTTCTTCAACCAAATAATCATAATTGTCATTAACTGACATTGGCCCGCCAAGTATGAAGACAGCGTCATATTGTCTTAAATTTAGAGATTGTATAACCTTCTTATTTGCCAACACATCAATGATTTTATAACCTTCATGCAAAAAATATTCGCCAAATCTTCCTAAGGTTTCAATTTCTGTATTTTTAATGCATAAAATTTGGTTTGTGCGACTCAATTCAACAATCTCCTTGGTGTTGTTAATATTTAAAAACATTATATAACCATGTATCCAACTCCTCATAATCAGATAAAATGGATTTTAAAGAGATGCTTTTTTTAACTTATAGTTCACTAAAAGAGAGGAGAACTCGTAATGTTCTTACTATATTGATGATAGTCATGGGGTGTGGACTATTGGTTTCACTAAGCAGTCTCTCTCAAGGTTTGATAAACTTTGTAGAGCAAAACTTTAAGAAAATATTACCAAATCAGATCGTAGTTTCCAATGCTGATAGAATACAAGAATCAAGTATAGAGGGTATTAGAAACAAGCTGGAGGTCCTTTTTGATCAAAATGTAACGCTAGTTGAAAAGAATATTCCAATTAATAATGATACTATAGCATACCTACAAGGGTTAAACGGAGTCCAATACATTAATCCAGCGTATCAAGGAGTTGTAATGATTAATTACAAGAATCAATCTCAAGTAACAAATGTATTAGCAGTGGATTTTGAGAACATAACTGATATTATTCCCTCCATAGATTTGGATCTCAATCAAGGTATTTCTTCTTCCTCTGTAGATTATGTGCTTATTCCTCAAAAAATAGGCGAGAAGCTGTTTTTAAATAATGTAGAACCAAAAAAGGGAAGGAACCAAGTCGCTAATTTTGATAGCAACACCACTTACTCCGATACGGTTTCTATAAATGGGATAAGAAACTTGATAGATTCTTCATCAAAACAAAGTACTCTTTTTGTTCCTAGGCTTTTGAATTCCACTGGAAATCCAATTGTAGATAATTCGATCTTTATTGACATTAATAATGGTAAAGCGATTTTGCAGAAAACAGATGATTATGATTTGCTTTTCATAACTTATAATGACATAGACAAAGTTGAATACCTAGTTGGTGAAGTCCAAAAGTACTTTAACAATCAAGTTACTATATTAAATTCGTTAGAATTAGTAAAGAGTATAACAAAATTCATTGTAGGGATTTCGACTTTCATCTCTAGCATAGCAGTTATCTCTCTTATAGTAGGGTCTATTGGTATCATCATCACAATATATACTTCTGTAGTAGAGCGAACTAGAGAGATTGGAATATTGAAAGCATTGGGCGGTACTAACAGAGTTATTTTGGGTATGTTTTTAACAGAATCCATCTTTTTGGGCATAATAGGAGCATTATTTGGGATAATATTTGGATTCATAGGAGCATACCTACTATTGAATGGCTTTTTGTATTTCCTGAATTTACCTCTCAGTATTTATCCAGTCTTTAATATTATTGAGATTGCGAAAATCGGTTTTGTAGTTATCATCTTGAGTATATTTTCTGGACTCTATCCGGCATACAAAGGATCTAAAATTTCACCGGTAAATGCACTATCAAAGTTTTCGTAACAGAAATACAAAGTATTATTTATTCGGAAAGTCATATATAACTGGATAAAAGATTGCTGCATATTCTTGCAACGATAATACTGCACTAGGAATGCTAATTATATGAAAAAGTTTGAATTGACAGATAAACTAATTCCTAAAGGTGACCAACCGATCGCCATCAGGGATTTGGTAAATGGATTGGATAATAATAAGAAAAGACAGGTTTTGTTGGGTGTCACAGGCAGTGGCAAGACATTTACAGTTGCAAATGTTATAGCAAGACATAACAAGAATACACTCATCATTTCTCATAACAAAACATTAGCGGCCCAACTTTACACAGAATTTAAAGAATTCTTTCCTCACAATAATGTTGGATATTTTGTAAGCTTTTACGACTATTATCAACCTGAAAGCTACATACCTCAAAGTGACACATACATAGAAAAAGATACTGAAATAAACGAAAAAATTGAGCAATTAAGATTGGAAGCAACTTCAATGTTACTGTCTGGCGAACCTACCATAATCATAGCTACGGTATCCTGTATATATTCACTAGGTTCACCCCAGGAATGGAAGGCTCAGTCTATCTTACTTAAGAAAAACATGATAATAGATCGGCGTTCAATTATTCAATGTCTTGTCAAGATTAGATATGAAAGAAATGAATTCGAGCTAAAAAATGGTTCATTTAGAGCCAAAGGTGATATTATTGAGGTAATTCCAGCCTATTCAAATCAAATTATCAGGTTAAGCCTTTTTGGACAATCGATTGAAAAAATATACTTGATTGATAAGACAACAAGAGCGATTATTAAGGAATTAGATTACGTAACAATATTTCCGGCAAAACATTACATTATAGAAGAAGCAAGCCACAAGAAAGCCATCCAATCAATAAGAACGGAATTGGGTCAATGGTTACCTCAACTACCAAGAGAATTGGAGCGACAAAGGCTATTGTCTAGGACTACATATGATCTAGAGATGTTATCAGAATTAGGATATTGCAATGGGATCGAGAATTATTCTAGACATTTCGATGGACGACAACCTAATCAACCTGCTTACTGTCTGTTAGATTTTTTTGACGAAGATTTCCTGATGGTAATCGATGAGTCCCATGTTACTATACCTCAGATAATGGGAATGTATAAAGGAGATTATTCTAGAAAGAAATCTCTAGTAGATTTTGGTTTTAGGTTACCGAGTGCTTTTGATAATAGGCCTCTCAAGTTTGAAGAATTTGAAAAGTACCTTAACAAAGTAATATTTGTTTCAGCCACACCTGGAAGATATGAGCTTGAGAATAATAGCAATCTTGTTGAACAGCTAGTACGGCCAACTGGACTGGTAGACCCGGAAATTGAAATAAGGAAAACGTCTAACCAGATGTCGGACCTAATAAGTCAAATTCAAGAAAGGGTTGCAAAGCAACAAAGAACCTTAGTTACAACTTTGACGAAGAAAATGGCCGAGGACATGGCAGATTACCTTTCAAAAAATAGAATTAGGGTCAGATACATACATTCAGAGATAAATGGGCTGGAGAGGACAGAACTTTTAAGAAAATTACGAGCTGGAGAATTTGATGTGCTTGTGGGTATTAACCTTTTGAGAGAGGGCTTGGATTTGCCAGAGGTTGCGCTTGTCGCAATTTTAGATGCTGATAAGGAAGGGTTTTTGAGAAATTATAGCAGTCTTATACAAACTTTTGGGAGAGCAGCAAGAAACATCGACGGTAAAGTGATCTTGTATTCAAACACTATCACCAAATCCATTAAGGAAGCGGTGCTTGAAACGAACAGAAGACGTAAGAAACAGATCGATTATAATTTGAGTAACAAAATAGAACCAAAGAGCATCTCAAAACCTATCCCCCAAAAGAATCTAAGTATTTCCAATACTCTAGTAGATCTTAAAAGTATGACCCGTAACGATTTAATAGAATTATCTACCAAATTAGAGATTCAAATGAACAAATATGCTGAAGATCTTGAATTTGAGAAAGCAATTGAGCATAGGGAGAATTTACAAAAGGTCAAACAAATCTTGCTAAAACAAGTTAGTAATTAAATCGAAATGGACACTAAAATTATAATAAAGGGCGCTAGACAGCACAATTTGAAAAATATAGATCTGGAAATACCCAAAAATAAATTAGTAGTTATTACGGGTTTATCTGGTTCAGGCAAATCCACACTAGCCTTTGATACTATTTTCGCAGAAGGTCAGAGAAGATATGTTGAATCTCTCTCGGCTTACGCACGTCAATTTCTTCAAATAATGGACAAGCCTGACGTGGATTCTATAGAAGGATTATCTCCTGCCATTGCTATTCAACAGAAAACGACGAATAAGAACCCCCGCTCTACAGTGGGTACAATTACGGAAATTTATGATTATCTGAGACTACTGTATTCAAAAATTGGTGTTCCATTTTGTCCCAATTGTAATAGGGAGATTTCTTATCAATCTCTCGATGCAATAGTTAGCTCGATCCTAAACACAGTAAGAAACAAGAATGACGGAATTATGTACATATTATCGCCCATTATAAAAGAAAGAAAAGGCACTCACGAAAAAACTTTGCAAGATCTTAAGGAGGATGGTTACTCACGAATCAGAGTAGACAAAGAAATTGTAAATGTTGACGAACGGGAACATCTTGACATCATACCATCGCAGGAAAGACACCTAAGACATTCCGTAGAGATCGTCATAGACAGAATAGTAACAGAAAATGCTACAATAGATAAAGACAGAATTTCTGAATCTGTTCAGGCCGCGATAGAGAAAAGTGGTGGGATGGTGTCGGTACTATTTGGAGAGGAAGAAATTCTGTTTTCACAAAAGAACTCATGCCCCGTTTGCAATATAAGCATCGGAGAAATGGAACCAAGATCATTTTCATTTAATTCCCCTTTTGGTGCATGTGTTAACTGCCATGGATTAGGAGTTGAAACAGAATTTGACCCGGATTTGATAATCCCTGATAGGACACTAAGTATCCTAAATGGAGCAATAAAACCATGGTCTTCTGGACATTTTTCAAGCTTTAGGACCTCTATGCTAAAGGATGTGGGCAAGAGATTTGGATTTAATTTGAATACACCAATAAATAGATTAACCAAAAACCAGCTAGATGTAATCTTGTATGGTACCGATTTGCGAATAAAATATAATTATACTTCGAAATCAAGTGATAGTTCGTGGGAATATTCAGGAAAATTTGAGGGAGTAATTTCAAATTTAGAGAGAATTTTTAATGAAACTGAATCAGAATCTAAGCGTGAAGAAATCAGAAGGTTTATGATAGAAAAGCCTTGTGAAAGTTGCAAAGGTCAAAGGTTAAAGAAGGAAATTTTAGCAGTAAAAATCAATGGATATTCAATAATAGATGTTTGTAACCTTTCTATTGATAAGGTCATTGACTTTTTCCAGAATTTAAGCCTGGATATTTCTTCTTCGATAATATCAAAACAGGTACTCAAGGAAATTAATAATCGATTGCAATTCTTGTCTAATGTCGGCTTAGATTATTTAAACCTGAATAGGAATGCTGGGACGCTTTCCGGTGGTGAATCACAAAGGATTAGACTTGCGACTCAAATCGGAACTAATCTCACAGGAGTTCTTTATGTGTTAGATGAACCAACAATTGGACTGCATCAAAGAGACAATAGTCTTTTGATAAGCACCCTCTTTAAATTGAGGGACATTGGTAACACTGTTATAGTTGTAGAGCATGATGAAGAAATAATCAAAAATGCAGATTGGCTGATAGATATTGGCCCTAAGGCTGGAGTTCATGGAGGACAGGTTGTAGCAGAAGGAGAATTAGAAAAGGTGCTACTTAATCCAAGATCTATTACAGCGGAATACCTTAATGGTAAAAAAACAGTAAGTGAAAATTATGAGAGGAAAACCATAGGTAAAAAATTTCTCAAAATCAGAGGAGCTAGGGAAAACAATTTGAAAGATATTAGTCCATCATTTCCATTAGGAGTTATCACTGCAGTAACAGGTGTTTCTGGTTCGGGTAAATCAACTTTGGTAAACGATATATTATTCAATTACTTGAATAATCATTTTTACAAATCAAAGTACAAGGTTGGAATAAATGACGGAATTAGTGGAGTTGAATTTGTAGACAAAGTTATAGGCATTGATCAAGCACCAATTGGAAGGACTCCGAGATCAAACGCAATTACATATGTCAATGCATTTACCTATATTAGAGATTTGTTTGCAAAGACTCAGTTGTCGAGAGAAAGAGGATATAAAATGGGGAGATTTTCGTTTAACTTACCTAGCGGAAGATGCGACATGTGTGATGGCGCAGGCGTTAGAAAAATTGAAATGCAATTCCTTCCAGATGTTTATATTACATGTGATCAGTGCAAAGGAAATCGTTACAACAATGATACGTTAGAAGTACGATACAGGGGAAAAAATATAGCCGATGTACTAGACATGACTGTTGAAGAAGCATTAGAGTTTTTCAAAAATAACAATCCGATTAAAAATAAGTTAAAATTACTGGAGGACGTGGGTTTAGGGTATCTACATTTAGGTCAATCAGCCACCACATTGTCAGGTGGGGAGGCACAGAGGATTAAATTAGCTACCGAATTATCCAAAAAAGATTCCGGAAATACAGTTTACATCCTTGATGAACCCACTACAGGACTCCATTTCGCAGATGTAAAAAAGCTATTAAGAATTTTGACAAGGTTAAGGGACCTAGGCAACACGATTATTGTAATTGAGCATAATTTAGACATAATATCATCTGCAGATTGGATCATCGATCTTGGACCTGAAGGTGGAAGTAATGGCGGTTACATAATCTCAACTGGTACCCCAGAGTATGTTTCAAATGATCCAAAGAGTTATACAGGGAAATTTCTTAAAGATAAGCTAAATTCCCTCAGAGGGAACGAAATCGTTTTGAAGAATAGCTAGCTGTTTATATTGGAAACGAACATATTGATCAAAACTGCCCTATTTCTTCATCATGAAGGATTGGTTTTTAGGAAACTAAAATGATTACCGATGATAGAGATTATTTAGAATATCCCTATCCTAGTGGACCTGGAGTCTACTTAATGAAAGACGATAAACTACAAGTCATATACATAGGTAAGGCAAAAAACCTTAATAAAAGAATCAAGAGTTATTTTACTCATTCAAAGACCACTCCTTTGGAACGATCAAGTTGGAAAACAAAATTGTTAGTTTCACGGATACAAAGCATAGATTATGTTATTACTGACAACGAAATTGAAGCCTTTTTGCTTGAATCTAACCTTATAAAGAAATACCGACCAATATTTAACATCGAACTTAAGGATCAGCAAAGGTATACCTATTTAAAAATTACTGACGAAAAGTTTCCTAGGTTAAACGTAGCCAGAAGAAACCGGAATGGAGAATTTACAGGTACTAATGGAGAGATCATAGGGCCTTTTGTGAAGGGTAGTTCCAGATACCTATCAGTTGGATTATTAAGGAAAATGTTTAGGGTTAGAATATGCAATACTTTACCTAAGAGGGAATGTTTAGAATATCACATCGGAAATTGCGATGCACCCTGCATCAACAAGATAAGCGAGGAGAAATACAAAGAAAATATAAACTCTTTAAAAAATATCTTAAAAGACAATGACAGTTTAAGCAGTTTTTATATCAAATTAGAAAATGAGATGAAAATAGCCTCCCAACATCAAGACTATGAAAAGGCGATTTATATAAGAGATACTCTTCATCGATTAAAAAACCTCCTTCAGTATCAAAAAATGGAAATCAATAATCTGCAAGGCGTCATTGAAGAGTATATTGGCATAATTGAAGATGAGTATGATGAAGTTGCACATGTTATGACATTAATGAGTAAAAATGGAGTAATTAACGATATGAAGAAATATCAATTCGACCTTTTGGGTGATAATTCTATTGAAAATTTCATTTGTCAGTACTATCTTACTAGCCCAGTTATTCCCAGTTTCATTTACATCAATAAAGAAATCCAAGAAATAGATCATTTGGAAAAAATTTTGTTAGAGCTAACGAAATCAAAAATAAAACTAATATCAATTGGAAAGGACAATGTTACAAACACGAACCAAGTGGAACAGGAATCACAAAACAAAAGGGATATAATGCAACTGATATTGAACAATTTGAAAACTTATATTTCCAAAAAACATGAACCTGCATTAGACGAATTGATGCAGATTCTAAGTCTTAGTAAACTACCTTATATAATTGATTGTTTTGATATTTCTAATTTTGGTAATGAATTCGCCGTCGGTGCCTCTACTCGATTTATTAATGGTACTCCAGAAAAGAGCGGATACAGGAAATTTAAGATACGAAATGTAGATCATCAAAATGATTTTATGATGATTGAGGAGATTATCAAAAGAAGATATGAGTTAGGAGCAAATTCGAATGAGAGTTTTACTGAGTTAAAGAAAGGAAGGCTTCCAGATTTGATTGTAATTGATGGAGGAAAGGGTCATCTGAATGTAGCCTTAAGAGCCCTCAAGAAAATTGGTTTAGAGCAAATCGAATGTATTTCTCTAGCAAAAGAAAATGAAGAAGTCTATGTTAGATATTCTTCCGAACCAGTGATTATTTCAAAAAATCAAAAATCACTTCTGATATTACAACATATACGAGACGAATCCCACAGATTCGGGTTAGCTTATAATCGAAAATTACGCAAAGAAAGGTTAAAGGAGCAATTCTAGACGGGATCTAGTTCACCGAATTGTAATGTAGAGTTTGGATCCAATTAACAAAATAGTAATCTAAATCAAGTCCTTCAAAATAATAAACATATTGAGAATCCCAGGGATTGTAATTGCAGGAACCAATAGTGGTGTCGGAAAGACAACCATTTCAATGGCAATCATGTTCGGTTTAGAAAGAAGGGGATATAAAGTACAACCCTTTAAAATAGGACCAGACTATATTGATCCTTCTTATCATAACATGATTACTAGACGAAAATCGAGGAATCTTGATGTATGGCTTATGGGTAGACGCGGTTTAATTGAATCTTATAACACAAATTCAAGGGATGCTGACATTGCGGTATTAGAGGGAGTAATGGGACTTTATGACGGAATTAGCGGGAAAAATAACTTTGCCAGCACCGCGCATGTTTCAGAAATATTGGACCTTCCTGTAATACTAGTTGTAGATGCAAAGAAGGCCGCGAGATCTGTTGCCGCAATTGCATATGGATTTATAAAATTTGGTAGAAATATTAAGATTTCAGGGGTCATTTTAAACAATTTAGCAAGCGAAAGACATCTGAAATACGTTACAGATGCATTTGAGTCCAATATTAAAATACCAATTATAGGTAATATATTTAACAATAAGAAATTAACTTACCATGAAAGACATTTAGGACTAGTCCCTGGTATGGAACTAAATTCAGAAGAAGAGATATCAATAGTCGCGAATACCAAATTGGTTTCGGAGAATATAGACTGTGATAATTTGATACAAATTCTAGAAAAGCATCATAAAACGAGATTACATAAACCAAATGTATTTAAATCCTTTTCCAATGAACTTGAAGAAAACAAGTCACGGATCGTACATGATACTTCAACTCCTAAAATTCTTGTAGCATTAGATAAATCATTCAATTTTTATTATCAAGACAACTTGGATATTCTTTCTAAAAAAGCTCAAATAGAGTTTTTCAGTCCTATTGATGATACACGTATTCCCCATGATTGTGCGGGCATCATTTTAGGAGGGGGGTTTCCCGAAGTACTTGCAGATAAACTTGAGAAAAACTCCGAAATGAAAAAGAAAGTAAAGAAATTAGTCGATGATGGGATACCGGTCTACGCTGAATGTGGAGGATTAATGTATCTGACCAGATCGATTTCCGGATTTGAGAACACAAATAGGAAATATAAGATGGTAGGATTATTTGACGCAGATACCTTGATGACCGGTAAATTGACTTTAGGTTACACAGAAGGCCAGTTAGTATGCAATCAATCTTTTTTAAAGAACTTGAGGCAGATTAAGGGTCATGAATTTCACTATTCAATGGTGATTCCACATGGCAAAGATATTAAGATGGTATACAAGCTTAAAAAGGGAAAAGGAATAATAGATGGATTGGATGGATTTTGTGAAGAAAATTGTGTTGCTTCATATATGCATACCCATTTTGTTAATTCAACTATTTCTAAATATTTTATCTACAGTTGTTTAAAGTATAAAAGAAAATAATGACGCTACTTTTAGTTAAATGATCCGCTTCTTTTTCAAACAATACAAATTTATTCATTCATCTGCCCTTTGACAAGTACATTAACATCAACGAATTAATAATCGATGATGCGGCTGAGCTGCCTCCTTTTCTTCCTGTATTAGTGATAAAAGGAACGTCTGCCTTCAAAAGATCCATCTTGGACTCTACTGCAGATACAAACCCAACTGGGATCCCAATTACCAATAGAGGGGATACTTTTTTTTCCTCAATCATGGATATTACTTCGTATAGAGCTGTTGGTGCGTTACCAATAATTACTATTCCTTTGTCTATTTTGCTAGCGCATTCCCTCATTGCCAGTTCAGATCTTGTTTTATTGGATTTTTTTGAAATTTCTCTAAGTTTCGGATCATTAATCATACAAATGCCCTCAAGACCAATATCAGATATAGATTTCTTATTTATCCCATGCAATACCATTTCCACATCCGTAACGATATACGAATGTTTAGAAAAAGCAAGAAATGCAGATTCTATAGCGTCTTTAGAAAAAATTATTCGACCCGCACGTGCAAAATCAAAATCTGCAGTTGCATGAATTACTCTTCTTACTATTGTCCATTGATTCTCTGCATAATTATGTTTACCAATTTCTGATTCGATAATATCGAAACTTTGCTTTTCAATGCCAAAAGCACGTTCGGCCATGCCACGGGAGGTTGGAGTACCGATGTTATAATCATCAGGATTGTTATTAAAATAACCCACTGTTTGCCTCAGCCTCCTTTGCTAATGATATTACCAAATCGACTGCTGATGAATCTACTCCTATATGTGAAGTTATGGATATATCTTTGAAACCAAATTTGTTTTGTGCCTTTTCTAAATCTACTAATATATCCTTTTGTATATGTATACCCTTATGTAAAAAATATGGGATCACAATTATTTTGTCGGGCTTTACATCAATACATTCCCTAAAACCCTCTTCTATATTTGGAGGTTCCAATTCTAGGAAACAGAATTTTACATTTTTGTATACTGCTTCTAAGCTCTTTACCGTAAACAAAAAGGCTTCCCTAGCTCTTTTATCACTACTTCCATGCCCTATGAGTAACATACAAAGATTTTCATTAGGATCTACTCCTTCTTGATTCATTAGTCTTTGAATATGATTAAGTACAATTTCAGAAATTATAGGTTGATAAGATAAAGGTTTGGTTATAACCATTCTCTTTTTCTGTGAGTTGATTATCAGTGCTGATCTTTTGACTGCATCTTTAAGTTTCATTCCAGGATATAGAAAATACGGAACTATAGTAACAGAATCTGCGCCGCGATTTATGCATTTATTAATTCCTTCATCTATATACGGTGGTACTACTTCAAGAAAACAATAATCCACATAGTCATATTCCGTTCTGTCCTTAATCAAGTCACATGTTTCTTGAAGCTCATCTTGGACCTCTTTCATCTTACTTCCTCGATCAATAATAAGTAATGCCTTTTTCATTCCATTTGCACCCTACTAATAGCAACAGTCAAATCTGGTGGAAACTTGTATTTAGGCACTATGAGGTTTCCATTGGAGCCTGCTAGTGATGAAGCCTCCGAAACACTTGAGGTTCCTTCAAATCTTCCTACTATCTCTGAAGGATTTGGTACCTTTATCTTATCCAGTTTATCTTTAGAAAACAGAATCAAGGGGAAATCGTTGCTCTGACAATAATCATCTAATCCCTTTATACGTTTTCCCTTATCTAGCGAAGTAATGGATTTGATGCTACTATAGCTAAGCTGAGAATCTTCCATGACCCTTTTGATTCCTGTCTGAATTGTTTCCTCTGTAGTATTCCAGTGAAGTCCCACTCCAACAACCAAGGATTTTGGTCTGTATAGTACTGATTTATTTAGGATAATTTTATTGGTGATTATCTTATCGCTTATTATAATAGCTCCTTTGATCTCCTCTTGTAACAGATCATTTAGATTTATGACTAGCGTTACATTTTTAGGTAATTTATCCATATCCCACCAGTCTTTTTCTCCGGTATCTTGAAAAACACCTATCTTTTCTTCGTTCACCATCATTGCACTAACTTTTGTAACATTTCTTAAATCTTCGATTGTCCATCCAAATTTCTTTCCGAGCAGGTCAATTGCAATGGTATTGTTTACGTCCGCGGCAGTAGTAATCACAGGAATTGAGTTAAGTATCCCAGAGATTTTCAAAGTTAACTCATTTGCACCCCCCAAATGCCCAGAAAGTGTACTAATAGCAAATTTTGCGGAATCATCAATAACGACTACTGCAGGATCAGATTTCTTATCTCTCAAAAAAGGAGAAATTAGGCGGATTACGGCACCAAGTGAAAAGATACAAATAATTGATGAATAGTTGCTAAATAATACTCCTAATTTTTGGGAGACAGGTTCTGCAAAATATATGATTTTAGAATCAGAGGTGCTAAATTTGTCGGGAACATAAATATCTGAATCATTCAATGTATTTTGGATTTTTTTGGCAATTGCAATACCATTCTTAGTGATGGCTATTATTGCTGTTTTGTAATTAATATTAATATTATCCATGGCAGAATTATTCCTAAGGTAATCCAACTGGTACTAACATTATAATATATTTCTAATTTGGCAAATAAACTCTCAGCAATCTTAAATTCACCGTCAATCAGCAGACAATCCAGCTATGAGCGTCTCGCTTTAGAGATGATAACGAAAATCCACATATGCCCGCATTTCCCAAATTCAACAGTCAGTTAACTTTAATTTCATTTCGATTTCAAAATATGGATAGAGCTACTGTTTTGGATATCTGCCTACTACATTTCCCTCAAAGTCAAACAAAATCACATCAATTAATAGTTCCTTACCAGAATAATTTTTAAGTTGTTTAACGGCCTCCCTACAAATTAGGTCGTAAAAACCCGCAATGGAATTTGAATCAATTATTTCAGAAACATGTCTAGCAGTATTTGCATTTACTATTAAATCGACAAGTTCTTCATCTGCTCCCGCTTCCTCGGCTAATCTTGCCATAAAATCCATGCTCACATGAGAACCTCTTACGTGGGTTTGTTTTACACCCATAGCAATTTTTGTTAGTTTCCCAATAAATCCTCCAATAAAGATCCTCTTAATGCCTTTATCGGAACACTGTTTTACGCTAAAGCCAGCAAAGTCTCCCATTTGAACATAGCAGTATTCAGGATATCTTTCTTTAAATAGCTGTTTCACAAAATCTTCACTCCTTCCTCCAGTAGTAAGTATAAAAGTATCTGCTCCTTGAGCTATTCCGACATCCAACCCCTGTCTAATGGCTGCAGCAAATGACGCAGTAGAATACGGTAATACAATTCCTGAGGTTCCTAGAATGGATATTCCTCCTATAATTCCCAATCTAGGGTTGTCGGTTTTAAGGGCAAGTTCATAACCCTTAGGAACGGTAATAGTTATCGCAATTCCAAATGAATTTATCGAATCTATATCCGTACTTAAGACTTCCTTTACAGAATCCTTTATCATCTTCAATGGCACAGGATTTATGGCCGGACCACCAATAGGCAATCCTAAACCTGGCTTAGTTACTTTTCCTACACCGATACCACCTTTCACTTGAACTCTTCCAGATTCGGACGTAAACTCCACAGTAGACAAAATTTCAGCTCCATGAGTTACGTCTGGGTCATCCCCACCATCTTTGATCACCGAACAGGTGACCGCTGAATCCTCTACTCTTGTCCACGCAATTGGAAGTTTTACTATTTTGCCCTTTGGAAGGGTTATTTGAATTTCATTATTAACTTTCTTTGTAAGTAATGTTTGTAACGCAGCCTTAGTAGCAGCTGCTGCTGAAGTTCCGGTAGTAAGACCAGTGCGTAATTGACCCTTTTTCTTTTTTTCCTTGACTTCTTTCGGGAGGTCTTGTTCTCTTTCAGCTATTGATAAATCTTTAACAAACGAGTCATCAGAATCTATCAAAAGCACAAACACTTGCCATAACTATCTTAAATTTAGAAAATGGATCCTTATAAAAAAATTATGATGAGTCCAAACCCCTTAGGACTTCAGCCTTATCAGTTTGTTCCCAACTAAAGTCAGGGTCACGTCGTCCAAAATGACCGTATGCAGATGTTTTCTTGTAAATCGGTCTTTTTAGGTCCAAAGTCTTAACTATGCCCGCCGGGCTCGTATCAAAAACTTCTTTAACTTTTGCTTCAATTTTTTGCTCATCTATTTTTGAAGTCTTGAAAGTATCCACCATTATAGAAACCGGTTTTGCTACCCCTATCGCATATGCTATTTGAACCTCACATTTAGTGGCCAACCCAGATGCAACAATATTTTTTGAAATATATCGGGCCATATAACATGCCGACCTGTCCACTTTAGTTGGATCTTTTCCTGAAAAGGCGCCGCCGCCATGTCTGCCCATACCCCCATAAGTATCTGCAATAATTTTCCTACCGGTCAAGCCGGTGTCACCTGGAGGCCCACCTATTACAAATCTGCCGGTAGGATTAACGAATATCTTTGTTTCTGGAGTTATCCAGTCATTACATACAGGACTAATCACATTGTTTACAATCTCTTCTGTTAATTGATCCTGAGATATATCCGGCGAATGTTGAGTAGACAAAACAATAGCATCTATAGATTTGGGTCGATTGTCCTCGTAAATCACAGATACTTGAGATTTTCCATCTGGTCTAACCCAGTCTAGTTCTTTTTTCTTTCTCACCTCAGATAGACGCAATGAAAGGTTGTGAGCTAAAGTTATTGGCAAGGGCATTAACTCTGGGGTTTCGTCTATTGCAAATCCAAACATCAATCCTTGATCTCCGGCCCCTTGTTCTCTTTCGTGATTAGATGTAACTCCAATGGATATGTCTGGACTTTGTTCATGAAGTGAAACTAAAACTGAACAGGTGTTTCCATCAAAGCCGTACTCAGGCTTATTATAACCAATATCATTTATTTCGTTTCGAACGATTTCCTGTATGTCTAACTTATTTCTCGAGGTTACCTCTCCTGCCACAATCACTACGCCAGTGGTGGTCATTGCTTCTACTGCTACTCTTGCGTCTGGATCGTTTCTTAGAAATTCATCAAGAATGGAATCAGATATCCTATCACAAATCTTGTCAGGGTGACCCTCTGTCACACTCTCTGATGTAAAAATAAACTTTCTTGGTTGCATTGTTACCGTTTAATGATTATTTACTATCTCAAACTTTTAGAATTCTTTCTCTAACTTAATGAATAGCACATTATTTCCTCTAATAACTACCTTACCGTAATTTGCCAACAGATCAGAACCATCAAATTCCTCTGCATCAACCAGTATTAGATTCATATAAGAATCCACATTTGACATTTTACCTCTGTACTCAATCTCGCTTTTCAGCCTTACAGCCACTTTTCTATTTAAAGAACGCTGTAATACATTTAGTGGTCTTTTGGTAGGTTGTTGGGAAGGTGATGATGCCATATTGTTAATCAAGTGTGAAAGGACCCTAGGCTACAATAAAAAGCTTCCTCTGGCGACTTTCATTTTATGAAGATTTTTATTTATGAACATCAAAGTCGTGTATATAACTACAGGGCTAGATAAGTTAAGTGACTTACTTCAATGTTTTAGTAAAGCGGGCAGCCTGATTGAATTTGCGGGTGAAAAAGGATCTGGAAAGACCTCCCTATTACACATGATTTGTGCAAGAAATACATTACAGAATAAAAAAACTTTATACATTGATGGATCGGGTGGATTTAGACCAGAAATAATACATGATTATTTAGAAAAATCATCTAACCTGTATAATAAAGAATTGATAATTCAGTATTTGAAAAATATAAAATATGTTAGAATTTACGAGCCTGATAACATATTCAGTGTTTTGCCACGGGTAAGACTAATTGACATTGACTGCATAGTTATCGACGATGTGATACTTTTATGTCTTCAAATCCTAAGGTCAAAAATGAGATTCAAAGTCAGAAAGTTTGTTAGGGATATGGCAATTATGGCATTGATCAAAAGGATAAACATCATTTTTACGAATACAGTAATAAACAGATATGAGACTCTGGATAAAGAACCAATTTCTTACGAATTATTTTACAATGACTTGGTAAGATATGTACATGTAAAGACTATGCTCTACAGCATAAATAAAAATGTAATAGACTGTAAATTTATTTACCCAAAAAGGCTAAACAATATAACATTGCATATCGGGTATACTCGCAGTTTTACACAATAAGATTTAAAGCATACTAGAAATTATTCTAGTAAAAAGTAATAGATTTATAGAATAAAAGAATCATAAGAAATCATTATTTATTCTACTCAGGTATTTGTAAGAAGTAACTAAGAGAATGTATAATAATTATAATTATGAAAAAAACTACAATAAAGTAGTTATTATCGGCCTTGGCCAACTTGGTCTTCCAGTTGCAAAATATGTTAAAGAACATGGCTTTGATACGTTTGGATATGATATTAATCAAAAAACCATGCAGTCAGCTGAAGCCAACTACGGAATTAAACAAGCTACAAACTTTAGTGACTTTGACGTACTAATAATCTGTGTATCAACACACAGACCAGATGACATGTTT
>DATELO010000139.1:0-5573 GCA_035276505.1 Candidatus Nitrosocosmicus sp. | reverse complement strand
ATCTTCTTGCTAAGTTTCTTAGTTTTTGTGAGTTACTATACTACATATGCTTTTTATGCAGAGGCTGCTGGTCCAATAAAATGCGATAGGACTGGGACACTTATCGTTACATGTTGTCAAGATCATATTATAAATCGTAGTCCTTCAAATCCTGCTGGAACTCTGGTTACCTACTGTACCGACTGTGAAGTTGGTCCTGGTGGGCAGGATCCTCCTGCTCCTCTCCGTAACTGCGGTGAACGTTATGTTCAAATGTTTGAACAAGACCCAAATCCACCACCACCCCCAAAGCCTCCATTTGGCGAACGGATACCGCCAGGAGTACTTGAACAAACTCAACCGCTAATACAACGGGATCCAAACGATATTAACGAAAATGTTGCTCCTCAACAGGATTTAGCGGAACAACCATCCTCCCCTGAAACTTTTGAAGGTAGCAATGTTGCTAATAATGAAGAGACTAATGACTTTGGTACGCAATCTGAAGAAAACACTGAAGAGGAGAGTATTAATGGTGAACAAAATGACACAAATTCTTAGGAAAGTAAAATGATTACCAAGAGTCAAAAATAACATTAAATCCACTTTTATGTTATAAAATGATTTGACTAAAATCAGTGATACTATTCTGTATAATTTCGAGTTACACTGTGGTCTGATTATGATCAACCTTGAACCCTGTCCCCATGCGCCTAAACTCAATGATATCATGATGAGTAACATTATTATACGAATTATCGTCACACGGAGAAATGGGATTTAAAGACGACCCTCAAACCAATTAGAAAAACATTAAATCATTTGGAGGCTAAATTAGAAAATCAAGAATATGTAAAGAAAGAATTTGAGAAAAATTACGAGTATGAAAATTTGGACGATACCAACATAATTCTACAAAGAAGGAAGCGAAATACATCTTGAGAAACAAGATCACTGAATCTAAAGAATGTATTATAGACGAAAGGATGATTTTTCTGATGGAATTGATAACCATGCCTGAAATAAATTCTGGGAATTCTATTCATTTGGGACTAAACTATATTGATAAGGAATTAATCAAAACTATAACGATCAGTACAAGGGATGAAAACCAATAACTATTCAATTATCTGTAAATGAGGATAGCGAGTAACAAATAGAGCCAATAGATAAGGATATGGTATATACTAAAATAAGGCAGTCAAAATTAAACAATATTGAATGATGTCAAACCGTTAAGATGTCCCATTTGTTCTTATGAAACGGTTAATTGGGTTCTACGCGAATGGAAGGATCAGATAAAAATTAAAAGTTGGATGAGTCATGATATGTTTGATCACTTAAAAAAGACTCATGACTTGAATGAAGATAGATCAATAAAAAAAATTATAGATCTTATAGAGGAGAGGTATAGCAGCGATAATGACTAGTTAACCAAAGTATAACAAGGATTGTTTATATTCTCTGTATTGATGCATCACTACGATTGGCTAAAAGAATCATTTTTATTTTTATCAAGACCAAGTTGTATTCAATATTGAACCGTATCCCACCGGCGGAGCACCATAGCATTTTCGTGCGATTGTTTTCATTTTTTGCAAACTTAATTCTAAAAGTGCTAGAATATTAGAGTATTGCACCTAGTTAGCAAATGCCATATATTTTTTCTATAATATGACTGGTATGAATAAAACAAACATTCACAACAAACTCTTTGTAGCATCAATTACAATAGTGGTCGCATTAGCGCTAATCGCTAGCCAATTAGTGACTATGGATGACGCCTTTGCAACCAAAAAGAAAAAAGGCAACGTAGCTCAACAAGCAATAGAGCAGTCACAATCATCAGTACAAAATGCCTTGTGTGTATCTGGAAGCGGAACATTCATTTCATGCAACAACCTTAGCTTCCAAAACCAAAAGAATACTGGAAATAATGCATTAGCTCAACAAGGTGGAAATGGAAAAGGCGGCAACTCTGCTGAACAAAGCATCAGCCAATCACAATCAAGCGAACAAAACAGCCAGGTAGTATCTGGTGGAGACACAATCGGCTCTGGAAACAATGTAAACGTCCAGAATCAAGAAAACTCTGGTAGCAACGCCTTAGCTCAACAAGGTGGAAATGGAAAAGGTGGCAACTCTGCTGAACAAAGCATCAGCCAATCACAATCAAGCGAACAAAACAGCCAGGTAGTATCTGGTGGAGACACAATCGGCTCTGGAAACAATGTAAACGTTCAAAGCCAAACCAACAGCGGTAGCAACGCCGCAGCCCAAAGTTAAGTCCAAAACCTCTTCTTTTTTTACCTTCAGTTTAATTCTAGATTATCTTATTTTAATTAACTTTTTTTATAGAACCCTACTACCACTAGGAACTTAATCCCAACCAAAGATGAGGACTGTTACCAATTATAAACTAATATACTGCAGCAGGTAATTATTTGATCATAAATTTACAAGTGCAAAAGACAATTTCTTTATTTCCGTTATTTAAAGACTAAATTGACATATCAGATTGTAGAATCAGAAAGATATTCAAAGACTTTCTAAAAAAAGGAATAAAATTGTACATATGCTGTTGTTACTTATTTTCTTATACTCTCTAAATCTACTACTCCCTGAGGTAGAATTTCTTTGGCGACTACTTCATAGACTGCAATGAATGGCTCTCCATGAGGTGTTCGTAACCATACTGAATCCCCTACGAAGGGTATTGATGCAGAGAAATATGGTGGTGCAGTTCCGTAGTCTGGTACTATAACTGATGGAACACTAACTTCACCTGGTGTTCCTTGTTCGGCTTTACCGTTATGAAATCCCGCATACAATTCTCCTAGTGTACTTGTATCAAGTTCTGAAAAAGTGGAGTTATCTATGTGGAGTCTGTGACTGATTCCTACCTCAACAGGTTTTGTGGCGCTAAATGTCAGAATACCTGTATAAATTGTGCCATCGTCATTATTAGACAATATGACTGCTCCATGAGGTTGTTCATTGGGTTCTGAAGTTGAATTGGTATAAGCATCAGAAGAGACTATTCCTCTAATCGCTATTTCCTTTTCACTTGACGTAGCGTTCATTTTTTCATTTGAAGTAACGGTAGTTTCGCTACTGGTGAAATTATTTAGTTGCCCCAAGGCTTGATTAGGGTATAATCGAGCGTCACTAATAATAGATAGTAACAGTGGCGTTATAACTGCTGCTATAATTATGAATAGATGTAATTTATTCATTGCAATGGTATTGGAGATCTAGTAGAAAAGGCTTTTGTAAGTGAAAATACTTGACTGACAAGTTGCTATTTTCCATTTGATTTCATAAAGTAGGCACTATATCGAGTTCAATATCAAACCGTATCCCCACGCATGAAAACTACTATTGATTATTTATCACCGTTTTATCAATTTAGACTCTATTCAACCCTAGAACCGTATCCCCACCCGTCACAACTCTATTATATCTAATTGAGTAAAGATGGCATACATTCATAAGTTGAGTTAATAGAGCTGTAAAATGATGCGCCATTATTAGGATAGGGTAGTTATACTATTATTTCCGATATATGTTATGAATAAAATAGTATCTGCAGGATCTTTGGCTGTTACATTACAATGTCCTTATTAATCATATATTTGATACTAGTATTAGGAATCATACTAAGTACTTGTATATCATGCTGCTATAAAGAAGAGATGGTTGTAGAGGCTCATAAATTGTTAAGCGGCAACGGCAATGATAATGGTAAATTTACTTCAGCTATAATAATTCCAAATCATACTGTATCGTGGGCCGTGTATCAGACTCTTAATAGTGATGAGGGCATCGATGCACGATTTTACAAATTTAACAACACTCAAATCAACAGCAGTTTTTATGCTCAAATAATTATTCCAAAGATAGATCAGTTCGTAAACTTTACTCCTACATTAATTTTACTTGAGCCAAAATCATATACGATTAAAGAAAATGGTATTACCAATGTAATAAACGAAAATAAATCAACTTCAAATAACAATATTAATGATACTTTGCCATTTGGTATTCCAACGAATTATCAGATCATGATTAACAAAAATTACAACGATACTTTGCCATCTCCCACCATATATGAACCATTTACTCAAACAAGTTATTGGGAACGACAAGAAATAAATTCTAAATTGTATAAATTAGGAACGTATTATATTGTTGTCTATAACAGTTATGACAATTCAGATAATAATGTTCAGCAACAAAATAGTGCAGTCAAGTTTGGAAAATTCAGCCTAGCAGTCGGAAAGGTAGAAGACTTTTCCATTTTGGATTTATTAGTATTGATTCCATACTCCTGGTTAAGTGTAAAGATATTTTTCAATGACTATTGGAGTTTGACATTAGGTATAACTATTTTTGTGTCGCTGGTAATTGTTATGCCAATTGTATTAATTTTAAGAAGGAAACGAAACGGGTGATAAAAAAACCTTATTCGAATAATTGTCTATAAAAGATTCAATTCAACCTTGACCCATATCCCCACGCGCCCAGACTGTTACTAACCATACTGAATAATATATCATATATTGAGCACTAATAATATGATGAAATCAAGGAATTCATTGTGTAATTTGAGGTTGTGGAATCCTACTACAATAAGAAAGTTAAGCTCCCAATAGGCGAATTTTTTTATTTAACTCCCTTATATTACACTCTAAATTGTCATTTGACAAGATTGCAGACTCAAATCCCGATATATGTGGTAGCATATTTGATACAATAATGTAAAAGCTGCTACAAATACAAATACATCTACTACATTATGAGTATTGAATTTGATTAGAACTCATTGTTTGAATCAATCTCTTGGTTTGTTATTGATATCTATTATAGCACTATCCTTTGTATCTACCAGTATTTTCAAACTGCAGGATCAGCTACTAGCTCAACAATACATTGAGACTGTAAAGTATAGAGACTTAGCAATAGATTTAAATGATGGGGTTAAGACTAGCGCTCAATTGACTCTTCCCGGAATTGGAAAAGGACCATTTCCAGGAGTTCTTCTTATTCCAGGTTCTGGTGTAACTGATAAGAATGGGACAGTAGGATTTATACACCATAATACTTCTAATCAGACAACCCCTACTCCTACACCACTTTTGCAGATAGCTCAATATCTTTCAGAAAGGGGATTTGGAGTCCTTAGATATGATAAGAGAGGTGTTGGTACGAACAATACACTACTGGATCCAGATATATGGATAAATGCCACTGCCAACGATTTAATCAAAGACAGTAATAAAGCCTTAAATGTTCTTATAAAACAACCAGAAATAGATCCTAAGCGCATAAGCGTAATTGGTCATAGCGAAGGCACAATGTATGCTCCAAGAGTTGAGATAGATAATTCTACAATAGTAAATAATGTTATTCTTATGGGTACTTTAGCTCAGAATCCAGTTAAAGACTTGTACTACTATCAGGTAGTAACTTCGCCATTAGATTACGCAAAACAAGTATTAGACAAAAATAACACAGGCTCTATATCAATAAAAGACCTAGCTACAGATCCGCTACTAACAAAATTCCTAGTACCTATATCTATTTTAAATACT
>DATELO010000138.1:0-3959 GCA_035276505.1 Candidatus Nitrosocosmicus sp. | reverse complement strand
GGAATTTTATACTGAAATGAAAAACTGGAAAAAAATTTTTCCCTAGTATTATTGTTCTTCTTTTTCAGAATTTTCAGCTGATGAACCTTTAGAACTTTCACCTTCACTCTTACTTTTCGTCTTGGATGTCTTTTTATCCTCAGATTCAGGAACGGAGTCGGTCTTTGTATCTGTACCATCTTTATCAGTCGTTTCTATTTCTGATGAAGATGTTGGAGTTGCGGAAGAAGGATTTTCGTACTTTTCGATAAATATTACCCTCTTTAATGATGGAACGAATTTGAAGATATCAGCTGATATTCCTCGTTTTATGATTTGAATTCCTTCGATTAAAAAGGTACTTTCAGGGAGAGAGATTTCCAAATTAGATTTGGAATCCTTAGTTTCATGTTTTACTTCCGCAGTATCAATTGGTAAGCGACGTCTAATAAGGTTTGAAATTTTTTCTTCGTCACTCTCTAATTTTTTTACTATGTTTGCGTCATATACAAGTGTCCTTCCTGCATACTTATGATTAAAGTCGACCTGCACACGTCCAGAACCAATGAATCTTATTATGCCAATTCTGTCGTCTAGTTCTATTACGTCTCCTATATTGACTTCATTTGCTTTTTCTCCCAGTTTTCGCAAAGGAATCATTCGTACCTTTGATGGATCTCGTTCTCCGAAAGCCTTTTCTGGTGGAATTTCTATATTCAAAGGGGTACCAATACTCGATTGGAGTAACGCCTCATCCAATCCTTTTAAGACCCAACCTTCTCCTACACCCAATAATCGTGGCTCATACTTCTTATTAGGATCAAATTCAGGATTATCTTTTACATCGTCTACCCGAGTGGTCTCAAAAATTTCATTAGAATCTTTAATCTTAGCAGTATAATCTAATAGAATAAGAGAACCTTTTTCTAATGTCATAAAATTCGCTGTAAAGTTTCCATATATTAAGTTTGATAAAAAGTGGAAAAAATTTTTAGAGCTTGGCTATTGCTTTATTTATTGAACCGGTCGGTACATCAACGCCCATCATTTGAAATGCTGATTCAATTGCAGACAAAGTTCTTACAACATGATATTTATTAACTTCTCCCATGGATCCAATTCTAAACACTTTCCCTTTTAGATTCCCAAAGCCACCGGCCACCAAAACTTTGAACTCGTTAGACAACAGATCCCTAAACTTCTTGTCATCAATACCTTCAAGATAGTTCACGGCAATTACCACATTACTCCTAGCATCAGGCTTGGCGTAGGGAGTCAAACCCATGGCTCCCAATCCTTCATAGAAAGCATCGGCACATTTTCGATGCCTATTAATACGATTCTCAAGCCCTTCCTCAAAGATGAGATTTAGAGCCTCGTCATAAGCATATACCAGCGGCAAGGCAGGAGTAAAGGGTGTTTCAAAGTGTTCCTCGTAATACTTGAAGTATCTCTTAAGGTTGAAATAGAGAATAGGGGCAGGATTTTCTTGGATATATTTTTTTGCCTTTGCGCTTACAGAAATCGGAGATACACCAGGCGGTGCTGCAATAGCCTTTTGTGATGCAGTAACGCATAAATCGATATTCCATTTATCAACAGGTAATTCATCTCCTCCAAGAATTGATACAGAATCTGCGATGAAAAAGGTGCTGTTTTTGCTACATAGGTCACCCAACTTATCCATATAGCGGATAGTGGTTCCCGTAGATGTTTCATTGTAAACAGCATATAATGCTTTAATGTCTTTATGTTCGTCAAATATCTCTTCAAATTTTTCATAGGGAGGATTCTCGCCGTAAGGTGACTCAATTCTAATTGAATTGCCTCCCCAACTATCGATCAGGTCAGCTAATCTTGTACTAAACTCACCATTAACTGGGATTACGACTTTATCTCCTTTTTTTATAAGATTTACCACAGATGACTCAACTGCACCAGTACCTGACGAAGATAACAAAACTACATCACTCTGAGTTTGAAATAGCTTTTGTGTTTTTTCTGTTATCGATTTGTATAATGTTCTAAAATCTTCACTCCTATGATTAATAACAGGAGCTAGCATAGCATTCATGACTCGATTAGGAACATTGGTAGGGCCAGGCAACATAACTAAGTATTCCATCGCGACTTTCAAAATTACAGGATACTTTCCCGTTATTTATAAGTAATTCAACGTTTTATTTTTATTAGTTATTGAACATGATAAGTGCTGATACCAGAAAACAAAAACTTTTGAATGCTTTAGAATCTAATCCACTCAGAATCAAGGATCGTAAAAAATCTATCATAATAATTGATAGACCTGAAGATATCTATTATTACACCGGATTCTGGGGAGAAGGATTATTAATAATTCTCGAAAATTTGAATAGCAAGTTAATCGTTCCAAGGCTAGAACGTTTGAGGGCATTAAAAACATCAAGACAATGTGATGTAGTATCATCAGAAAGGGGGAGGGGATTGATAGATTCCTTTCTAAATTTTATTGGATCATCTGATGTTGTTTACTATGGAGGAAGTGATTATTGGATTGCAAACATCATTGCGAAGCATGTTGGAAAAAGAAATTTAGTACCAGGTGAGGAGCAGCTAAAGAGAATCAGAGAAATTAAGGACAAACAGGAAATCGAAACAATCAAGATTGCCTCAAAAGTAATAGACAAACTCTTTGAAATTGCAGAAAAGGAAATCAAAATAAATAAATCGGAAGAAGAAATTCAATCAATACTGGTGTACGAGGCACTTCGCATGGGTGCTAGATTCCCCAACTATCAATTCACATCCAATCCACTTATAGTTGCTAGTGGACCAAATGGTTCGTTTCCTCATGCAGAAACATCTTCCAGAAAAATCAAAAACGGTGATCTAGTTGTTTTGGATATCACATTGAGTTATGACCATTACGTATCGGACGCAACTAGAACGTTTGGGGTGGGAAAGTTATCAAGAAAAATACATGACATATATGATGTAGTAAGAATTGCACAAGAAAGGGCAATTCAACGAATTAAGACAACAAACAATTTTGCAGACATTGATTTAGAATGTAGAAAAATCATTAAAGATGCTGGCTTTGGTGAATATTTTATTCATTCGACGGGGCATGGAATAGGACTAGAAGTGCATGAATTACCCTGGATACGACCTAATATGGATACAGCAATCAAAGAAAATATGACCGTAACGATTGAACCAGGTATTTATGTCGAGAACAAATTCGGCATTAGGATCGAGGATAGTTTAGTTATTACAGGCATACAAAGTTCCAATGAAAAATTAAAAGCAACAGACCATTTTGACTATTTCAATTTTCATAACTTTGATAAAGGTTTAATTGTAATATAGTATCAACCTAGCAAAATGTCTTAATTTACCATTCGAATTTTGGGGATGAAGTAATTCGCTGCTCCAGTCTGAGTTTAACAATGATGACCCTGCGACGAACCGACCCGAAGGATAAATCTAGGGAGTTTAAGTGGTACTAATTTTCAACCCAAAATCAAGATTCAGATCGAAACAACTCGATTAACATGCTAATTGTTTGAATGCTAATCAGATATTTTTTTATTTCACAGAAACACGAACTTATAGAGTCACTCAGAGTGACTCTTATAATGCATAGTAGAAAATAATCACTTGACTTATGATTGAGAAGGTTAAATTAATTATCCAGGAAAGATAATAACAAATCAATGGAACTAGTTTATGATTATCCGCTCTATCGACCACCATCTGAATCGCGCTCGCTAATCTTTCAGGTCACTTTAGGTTGTTCCTTCAATAAGTGTTCATTTTGTGATATGTATAGGTCCAAGGACTATTCTGAACGGCCGATCGAGGATATTTTTAAAGAAATCGAAATGATGGCTAAATATTATCCTTTTACTCGACGAATCTTCTTAGCAGATGGCGATGCAATGAATCTAGATAGTGAAAAGTTAATAAAAATAATAACGAAGATCAGAAAAAACTTTGAA
>DATELO010000137.1:0-5248 GCA_035276505.1 Candidatus Nitrosocosmicus sp. | reverse complement strand
TCTGTAGTTATTCTCTATTTCGTTCTCATTATCTTAATAACTCAAGCAATATTCTCTCTATGTTATTAAGTTTTAACAATGAGTCTACATCGCCTCTATCTGCCAGGGCTTGATATATTTCGAAAATATTAGCTAATGCTTCTTTTATCTTGGCATTTTTCTGAGTATCTACCGTTTTCGGAGTAGCGGTTGTTGGTGATGTGGCTGTGTTGTTGGGGTTGGTGGGGGTTTCTAAAATATCTAATTGTGCATGCACAAGCTGACTGATTGGATACATTGAATTACCTGCTATGAAAACAGCTATCAATACAATAGATATTTTGCCGATATTATTCATATGTTATCAGTATTTTTTCTTATTATAAAAGTAATACCTTGGTTAGTAATTTAGAAAATATCATTATTAATTGTCTTGAGAAATGGCATTATATATTCTTAGTAAAAATTCATGATCATAAATTATCCTTGATTTTCTATAATAATACGCCCCTCTCTATTTTTATCAAAAAGACTTTCTACAGCTCTCTTTGAGTCTTCTAATGAAAATCGTTTCCAAATTTTTGTTCGAATATTCTCTGCTTTTACCATGTTTATCAACTTGGCTAAACCGCTTAACGATCCCCCTGTCGTACCTTTTATAGTAATCTGATTGTTATACAACAATCTACCATCGGTAATTAAGTTGCCACCAGTAAGTACTCCATAGGTAACTATTGTACCCATCTTTCCTATAACATTCATCCCTTGATTCCAAGTCAATTCGCCAAGAGGGTTTATCACAACATCTACCATACTATCACTGGTAACGTGTGCTATTTCTTTCTTTAATGTCATACTATTTTCAAAAACAAAATCCGCACCAAAATCCGCTACCCAAGATTTTGAAGATATAGAAATTGTTTTTGCACCCATTATTTTGCCAATTTGTGAGCAAAAAAGGCCTGTATTCCCAGAACCACCAAATATCAGCAAATATTCACCTGCTTTTAATCCCGATTCTTCGATCGCGTTGAGGGCAGTAAGTCCTGCAACAGGTAACGCGGATGCAACCTCCCAGCTCATCTGATCAGGGATTTTGAGGATATTTTGAGCTGGGATCTTTACATATTCTGCATACCCTCCGTTCGTTACTAGTCCTATCATTCCACCATTGATGCAAAGCATCTCTTTGTTGATACCGCAGTATTTACATGTTCCATCAAATAGCCTGTTGTAGACTATAACACGATCACCTTCAACAATTTCAGACTTTACCCTTGGGCCCTTTCTCTTTACTATTCCAGCTATTTCAGTTCCTGGTATATGTGGAAATGGTGATATCTTCATTTGGGGACCATTTATGCCATGTATGCCTGTGATGGTGTAGTAGTCGATAGGATTCACACTCATAAATCTGGTTTCAATCAAAACCTCGTTTTCTATCAAATCTGTTAATTGGTAATCGGAACATGTGAGATTTTCTATACCTGGTTTCGAATAGAAAAGAGCTTTCATACTATATGGCAGTAATAATTTATTATATATAATTTGTTTTTATCCTATCGTAAAATAGTAGGAAAAATTGTTTTGATGATTTATTCAAAATTTAAAAATATATTTATCGACTTACGTTAGGCATGAACCAGTATATAGTTATTGCATTGATGTTGGTTCTTGGATTTTCAATGCTCTATGCACCTTACGGTTATTCCTTGGATAATAAGAACAATAATAGCTATACATACTATGAAAAAAATTGTAATAATGATGCTTGTGTTGTAACTACTTGCAGCGTGGAAAAATCTTGTTCAACTACTGGTGCAAACAATTCTACAAACAATAATACCAAAGAACAAGTGACTGACCAAGGAAGTTTTGATTCAAGAACTTTGGAATTGATGAAATTCTGGAAAAATTTCATGAATTTTGAGCAATAGTCTGAAAATCAATTCGTTCTAATTTTTTATTTGATTAGTCATAGTGTTTTCAATTAGGGAGTATAGAAGAGTATATTTCGTTTATTGGTAGGATGTCAATAGTACTATAATAGATGTATAAGCATAAAAATCAATTGTAACCTATTACTTTATTTGTTTAGTCATTAAAACTGTTAATCAAAAAATCAAAACTTTATGATAATTTTATGAATCCTATTGTTTTAATTAAAATTTTTAAGCAAAAAAGGAAAAACTTTATAATCTACTGTAAACCTTTTGTGACCGTTGGCAATAGATACTGGTGATACGACGTGGATGTTAATCTCCACAGGCTTGGTATTTTTGATGACTCCTGCTCTAGGTTTTTTTGAGGCGGGATTAATCAGATTAAAAAATTCTTTATCTGTTATTATGCAAACAATGACTGGAATGGCCCTGCTATCTGTTATGTGGTTTATACTGGGGTATACTCTAGTATTCGGACCTGATTTTAGCGGTGTTATAGGAGATCTATCAAATTTCTTTTATAACAATGTTCCATTTAGCGATGGTGTAGCGTTAGCACCTACGATTCCCGGAATTACCTTTGCTACCTATCAGATGATGTTTGCAGTAATCACACCACTACTAATCACTGGAGCGTTTGCAGAACGTGTTAAATGGAGCGGCTTTGTTTTGTTCGTGATCCTCTGGAGCTTGATAATCTATTATCCTCTTGCTCACTGGATTTGGGGTGGAGGTTGGCTAGCTCAATTGGGTGTCTTTGATTTCGCGGGAGGTATAGTTATACATGTCAGTGCGGGTATGGCGTCTTTGGCGTGTGCATTGGTCCTAGGGCGACGAAAAGGTTACGGCCCGGAGATCATGGTTCCTCATAACCTACCGCTTGCGGCAATAGGCGCAACACTTCTTTGGTTGGGTTGGTTTGGATTTAATGCAGGTAGCGCTGTAGCCTCTGGACAATTGGCCGCAACTGCATTTTTGAATACACAAATTGGAGCTGCCGTCTGTGCACTTGTATGGGTAATTATAAGTTGGGCCAGAACAGGAAAGCCTACTGTTAGTGCAGTGATTAATGGTGCAATCTCTGGACTGGCAGGTATCACTCCTGCGGCCGGCTTTATTACCGGACAGTCCGCATTCTTCTTAGGCATTGTGCTGGGATTAGCATCTTATTATGGTATTGTCTTGATCAAAGAAAGACTAAAGATAGACGATGCACTGGATGTAAGCTCAGTTCACGGTATCACAGGTATGACGGGGGCGTTGTGGATAGGATTGTTTGCTACCTCGACAGTAAATTCTATCGGTCCAGATGGCCTATTCTATGGTAATCCTATGCAATTAGCTATTCAGGCCTTTGGTATAGGTGTTGCTGCACTGTTGGCTTTCGTAGGCACAGTGGTAATATTGAAGATCGTTCAATACACCACTGGTCTCAGAGTTTCGGAGGAAGAGGAAGACCTGGGTCTGGATATCTCGTATCATCAGGAGGTGGCGTACGAAAACAAATAGTTTTTTTATAATGTAACAATTTACTATTTTATTTTTCGATTCTTATTTCAATCTAAATTGTTTTATTAAAATGTATAACTAAATCTTAACATATTGTTTTTATAGTATTATATTTGATTTTAATTTGATGCTTACTACACTAAAAAATCATAAAAGTATTGTGATGCTTTCTGCAACGCTATTTGCTACTACTGTGCTGCTTTTTGGAGCCTATTCATCAAATGGCATAAATGCACAATCATTGGAAAAAATCACAATCGGTTTAAACTCAGCTACTTTTGGTCCATTGACTTCCAATCCATCAGTTAATCAGGTAAAAGTTTTGGTTGACTATCAAACTAAAGATCTTTCAATGGTGCATTCGACGATTAACGGTGTTATGAATGTTTTCGCACCTAACGGAAGTCAAATCAAGACTTCTTCATATCCAAATGGGTTTACAATTACTGAATCCGGAATCATTCAATTTGCCACGTCCTTCTCAGATCCTGCTTTGACAAATGTGAAGGTAAACGTTACTTTAACTGATTTGAATAAGACTGAAACAATATCAAATACATTATCAGCTGATGTTGCACAGACTCTATAAATAAATTAATTTCTCTTTTTTTTCGACCAGTTTGATAATTTAACTAATATTTAATTTATATTATCATAATTTTAATCAAAATCAAATCTATTATTGTAAAAGATTTAACTAAATGCAAGTAGAATTAGTAGATTTATCCAAGAATGTTTAAATTATATTCGGTATTAAATTAGGAGAGCCTAATGTCATTTTTATTTTGCCATTATTTTAGAGATCAAATATATTTTATCTTAAACCCTTGTCTGAGGGGAAAACAATCATGGTAAAATTGCTAGCATTTTTTATTGTATTTGTATTAGTATTGAACATTTCTTTAGCAAGTATCAACAATGTTTCAGCACAAAATACTATCTCGAGTGAAAATTCGTCCATTTCTAACGAAAATCTATTACTTTTGAACCTTAATTTAAACAGAATTGAAACACAATTAAATATTCTTTTGGATAAAATAAATAGCAACAACAATTCCTTTTTGTTTGAACATGCTTATATTCCTCATTCTGTAGTCTACCCATCAATTAAACCAGTCGCAATTACGCTAGACAGCAATATAGCTAGTAGTTTGGAGGCCAATTTGACTGACATTGGCCTTAATACAAGAACTTCGCCTGATTCACCTGTTCTCCATACAGAAATTGTAAACTCGATTAACCTTGTTAATGATTTTTACTCTAAATTAAAGGATACACTCCCAGCCCAAGATTTTTCCATTCTTGAATCTCAGACAATGTCCTACTTACTCAGAGACGCTTACAATTCATATGGCATTTATCTAAATGCTTCAAAACTATCTGATCCAGAAGCAGCAAATTTTGCGATGATGGATTATGAAAATACGTTAGGATTGTTAAACCAATCAAGTGCTATTTTCGAAATTTTAAAACCAAATATGACTGATGCAAAGGCCAAAGAAGTTGAATATTTTATGTCGATCTTAAATGCATTGGTCGAATCTAAAAGTGAGGATACCAATGAATTTTCCAGAGTAGTCGGTGCTATAGAAAATGATCTAAATGAATCAAATGATATTCGTTTACAAATTTACTCTGGTGCAGTCGATCCATCCCTACAAGTCTATTATGATAACATAGATACCTTGTTAAATAATGCTCTTTCCTCACTCCGAAATGGTGATTACGTTGCTGCAGACAAGAATGTGTCTTCTGCATATTTGGATAATTTTGAATATCTAGAATCCCCCATCGAAGAAGTAAATTCCACTCTTATG
>DATELO010000136.1:0-12512 GCA_035276505.1 Candidatus Nitrosocosmicus sp. | reverse complement strand
TCTTGGGTGTTGTTGCAGGAAGCATAGCCATGGTTTCATTTGTAATGATATTTCCCGCTAGTGTATTAGATGAGTATTCGGTACATAGGCCATATGAAATCCCTCCACTCATCCTCTTTGTTCTAGCATTGGTCTTTTTTTACAAGAAAAAACTATATTTGAAAAAGGACGTCATCTACAAAGGAATTCTAATCTATCTTATCATTGATATTTTTTCACAAATTATCATGTCATATTCAATTCAGTCATTTGACACTGCTCATAACGTAGCGCACGTTCTAAAGGATTTGGGATACTTTGTTAACATAATAGCCTTGGCAATTTCTGGAATACGCTATACAATTAACTTGAGAGATAGAAATGAACTAATCCAAAATCAATATGAACAAATCAAAGAATCCGAAAAGTTGAAAGATGAATTCATAAATATTGCTGCGCATGAGCTACGGACTCCCATACAGCCAATTCTGGCTCTTTCAATTTTCCTTTACAGTAAAAATGGCACTATTGATGAGTATAAAGAACATATCGAAATCATAATCAAGAATTCTAAACGACTGCAAAAGTTATCCGAAGAGATCTTGGATGCTGCAAGAATTGAAAGTCGATCTTTAAATCTGAATTTAGAGAAGTTTGATATTATATCTGTAATGCATACAATGGTTAGAGATTATACAAACCAAATAAATGGCAACAATGTAACCATAAAATTTTTTCATGAAAATACCGAATTAGATTTGAATTTAGATATGGAAAAACAAAAAAAGACATTATTCGTTTATGCAGATAGAGACAGGATTAATCAAGTGATTTCAAACGTCTTGATAAATTCAATAAAATTTACCAAGCAAGGAAACATTACTGTAGATATAAAAAGGGGGGATAATTACATTTTTGTTAGAATAAAAGATTCTGGACCAGGTATAGCCCAAGATATATTGCCTAGGTTATTTGACAAATTTATCACTGGCTCTCCTTCGGGAACTGGGCTTGGTCTATATATATGTAAAAACATTATTGAAGCTCACGGTGGTTCCATTTGGGCGGAGAATAACGTCGAGAATAAAGGAGCTACCTTTACTTTTACATTGCCAATGGCTTCATAGGGTTACCTCTATCTGATATCTTTTAAAAGATACATTGGAAAAAATTACTTATTTCTGCTCACAGATTAAAATTTTAACTTTATTGTTTGGTGTCATAGTATCTTTGAAAAGGTATTAATTATTCAGTTGGTTTCCAATAGATTGTAATTACATTGCCACACATTTTACATTCAATTGTATGAGGGTATGTATTTCTGTCAGGATATTTGGCTAATTTCCTATGACCAGAATCTGGAGGAGAAGCGGAGTATGATTCTCCACATTTTGGACATGCTATTAATACCATGATGATATTGATGCTTAATCATATGTAAATGTTATTAGATATGCAATCTGGCTTTGAACAAAACCTTGAACTTTAGACCCCGTTCTTTAAATTGGATTCATTTCAAATCAAATCAATTTATTTGGTTAACAAAAAGGCAGATAGTCTGGAAATCATAAAATTTATTGGAGTTTACAAAGAAACCTAATCTTTGAATTTGAATTGTTCTAGGTAACTAAATAGATATAGTTGCTTGAAATCAATTGTGAAAATCTCCTCATGTAGTAGTATCATTAAAAATTTCAAAATATCCCTTAATTCATATATGATTAGAGGCTGCATTGTTTCTTAAATTGACAAGTAGTAATAGATTAACATACTTAATAGACCTCAATTAATGACATAGTCATAGATATTTTCTTGTACTAAATAACAATTCTTAATACGAGATCATCCTATACAGAGTTAATGAATAATTAATGACCTTGTTTAAACTAATGATCCACTTATTCAAAAAAGAGGTGTTATTGAAGCTATTGGTCTTAATCTAATTAGTCTTGGTTCAAATTTCGATGTTCTAATTAATTACCTTCGTTGGAAAGATCCCAAATTAGGTTGTTTGAATTGTTTGAAATTTGCAATAGTTCATCGTAAATTTGACTTAGAAAATCATTAGCTTCTGTCATGTTACCATTGTCAAGTGAAGACTGAGTTTCATTTACCAATGATTTCATTATTTCAATAGAATTGTCCAGTTGGAAGAATGTGTCACTGGCCTCACCTGAGGTATTTCCAATATTTATTTCCGATGTCGGCTGTCCAGATACGAAGTCATTATCATTAAAAAATACTAATATACCAAAGGAGGCAGCCAACCCAAGTCCCAAGATTGTATATGACATTTTTGATTTGATGTTAGGATTCATATGATTTTATCTACCTTGATCGACCAAGTTTTTAAATATTTACTAATGAATCTGAAGGGGCTGATACACAGCAACACAGCTATGGTAAGTGATTGTGAAATTTTGCCTCATCATTTCCCCTTTACCTTGTCCTTTGAGAGCGTATTTTGGCTTGATATGTACAAACAAATAAGAATAATCCAAACACGTTTTTTTGTAAAATAGATGTTTTATCTCATTAATCTCAAGCAGTATATTACTTGAAAATACTTGCACAGGAACATTCTATATATCAGTAAAATAATAATCACGATGAATCTACTCCTGTGGTAATTGATAGTTTATTATTTGGGTAAAACGAATTAATAGCAAAAGTGTTCTTCACTTAATTCTGTATATCAATTAAATTATACTGATAAAATCTATTAGAAAAATTTTATCTATGATTGTTATTGAACATTATTGTGGTTAATTTGAAGAAAGTTTAAATAATGAAAATTAATATAGAAAATTACTATAATGAAATACTTATTAGCTATTTTACCAATATTCATTATGTTAACTTTGGCTCCGGCTTTAATGGCCATGCCAAGTAATGTATATGCACAGAATGACGCAGAACAATCGATCAGCCAAATACAAGGGGCTGTTCAGCTCGGAATTTGTTTGTCCGGCATTGACACTTTTATTTCTTGCAACAACCTTAGTGTTCAAAACCAAGAAAACTCTGGTAGCAACGCTGCAAATCAAAATGGCGGCTACGGAAAATACAGTGGGAATTCCGCTATCCAAGCAATTGGACAAGAGCAAGATGCAAGACAACTTGCAGTTTGTGTAAGCGGCGACGGCACCTTCTTATCATGTAATAACCTAAACGTCCAAAACCAAGAAAACTCTGGTAGCAACGCACTTTTGCAAAATGGCGGCTACGGAAAATACAGTGGGAATTCCGCTATCCAAGCAATTGGACAAGAGCAAACCTCACGACAAGGTGCTTTCGTAGTTTCAGGTGACGACATTGAATTATCTGGAAATAACCTAAACGTCCAAAACCAAGAAAACTCTGGTAGCAACGCACTTTTGCAAAATGGTGGCAACGGAAAAGGTAGCGGTAACTCAGCCGACCAAGCTATCGGACAATCACAGTCCTCTAATCAGAAATCAGGATGCGTTTCTGGTGGCGATGTAAATGAATCATGTAATAACCTTAGTGTTCAAAACCAAGAAAACTCTGGTAGCAACGCTGCAAACCAAAATGGTGGCAACGGAAAAGGTAGCGGTAACTCAGCCGACCAAGCTATCGGACAATCACAGTCCTCAAACCAAAATGCACAATGTGTATCTGGTAAAGATGCAATTGTATCCTGTAATAATGTAGCATTCCAAGAACAAGTCAACAGTGGAAGCAATGTTCTAGCACAATTTGGTTTAGACGATGAAGAAGAGGCTGAAGCAAGCTCTTCTGGTGGATATAACGGCAAATATCATGGAAAGAGCAATGGTAATGTAGCATCTCAAGCAATCGAACAAATACAATCTTCTATTCAAGAAAGTAGCGTTGTAACAGCTGGAAGTTCTATTTTCTCTGGAAATAACTTGGGAATACAACTCCAAGATAATGAAGGTGGAAACGCTGGTGCACAATTTAATGAAGGCGGTAGTAGTTCATCTGATCAAGCACTAGCTCAATCTCAAGCAAGTGAAAGTGAAAACACTGAACAGGCTGATGAATCTGGTGAATCAGGCGCACGTACTTCAGATTCGGATGGCAGTAGCGACGAGAGCAGTGGTAGCGACGAGAGCAGTGGTAGCGACGAATAAGGGATCTCCTAATTCCTTTTCTTCACTCAATTTTTAGTTTAACTATGATTTTTTTGAAAAATTCTAACTTCTAATTATCCTCAGAATTTAATAATTGTATAATATCTGGTAATCTTTTAAACTATTAATTTTATTACAGTGCGGTAATACTTTGGTTAGAATACTTTACATTCAACTGCATTTGAAAGTTTCTAGATAATCCTCTATTAGTAAAATCTATTCACATTTTAATTTGTTATTTCAAAACGTATCTGTATCAAGCCAAATATGACACCTGTCTGAAGAGTATCTACTATTTGTCTTTACATCGGTCTCTAACATGATGTAATCTATCTTTTTCATGAATAAACTGCTTTCCGCATCGATTACACTTTAATACCACACAATGATGAATTCTTCTTCCATGCTCAATAAATTTTTCATATGAAGTAAACCTTTCTCCGTCCTTTTCACATTTGTATTTCTTCTGGAGTATATTCACAACAAGATTGAATTCAAGATATTATTAAATCCTTTGATATTCGAAAAAAAAATTATTATCTTTTGATAAATTTATAACTTATCTTAAATTTATTTTATACTAAATACGTATTATTTAAAAATCTAAACTTGATATTGTCGGAAAAAATTATTTTAATTAAAAATAGCTTATCATTACTCTTATTTTGGGATTAGAAAAAAATTAGATTTCTTGCGTAAATAGTTTCAATCAAATTTTTTTATAAATTCGATAACCTTTACCGAAATCAAACTTGACTTCACATTTTGATATATCTTATTTTTCAAAAAAATCAAAAATTAATTAACTTAATACACAGACTGCAAGTTCCTCCGAATGACACTAGCCCTGTAAAATCGATATATCTTATGTAGATATTATTCGTACGTAAGGTAAAAGGACCCGCAGGACGCTAATTTTAACTCTTATAAAGTGACAAAACAATTTAAAAGAGATTGGATAATTATATTTAAACTACTATCTATATAATTCAAGATCTAAAAGTATTAGCATTCTATGAACCTTTGCTCCGGCAAATACATCGTATTACCGCCATTTACTTTCCAAGAATTTGCAATGTTAACTGCTTGAATCTCACATAAAGATATTGAAGTGCTTCCAATGTCTACTCTCTCTGTCATTAGATTCCCTCTAAAATTAGCGTGCTCCAAACCCAAAACATGACCTAGTTCATGAAGTGTTATTTGTTCAATTTGAGATGAGCTAAAGTCTCTATCGTAAGATTCCTCAGAAACTATGATTTCTGATTGTCGAATGAATCCAAATCGATCAAAGTAGTTTACGGTCTTTCCTGCAATCTTCTTCCCGTCGTTTTTAAATGAAATTTTTATATCTTCATCACTGTCATCTATTTCTACTAACCTGATCCCATTTAGTTCACTATTCCAAGTTGCAACTGCACTCCTCACAGAATCCTTAAGATCATCGTCATCATCGTCATCACTGTCAACAGAATAAGTAAGAACCCCATCTGCTAGCTCGTAACCCCATGGGCAGCAAATCTCTATTATATCTTTGTCTGAAAAATCGTCATCATCGTCATCATCGTCATCATCGTCATCATCGTCACCGCGTGCAACCATGGAACTACTGTAATAAAGATTAGACAAAAGAATCAATGTAAAAAGAGAAACAAGTAACAATTTCGAAGGGTGTTTCATACTATATTATAACATCCTCGTTGTAGTATTTAACATATTTTTTTTAAAACTTTTTGTAATAGTTTAATATTATAGTCCTTTTTTATATAAAATTTATCTATTTTGATTTATAACTTCTATACATCTTTTCTATTGACTATTCATCATGAAATATTCAACATTCTCAATTTAGAAAATTTATTAATCTTTGATAAACTATAGCTGGCTTTTCAACGAATGGTGCGTGTCCGGCATCTTTGATGATTTCAATCTCAGCCATTGAGAAATGCTGCTTGAATTGTTCCGCAAATGAAACTGGAATAAGTTTATCCTTTTCTCCCCATATTATCAAACATTTAATATTTTCAATTTTTCTAATTTGATTTGTATCAATACTCGTTGAAGTACTATTTATGAAAGCAGATTCAAATGAGTCTAACGCCCCTGGTTTCTCTATAAAATAAATAAAAAAGTCTACTATTATTGGCAAAAGCCGAGATGGATCGGAATACAAATTTCCTAATACCTTGGTAATTCTATCGCGTCTCAAATTTGAATCTGTAGTCTTCACTGCGTTGATATACTCTGAAAGTAAAGGAGTAGGTTCTTTTAATAATCCAGAAGAATCAAAGAGAATGAGTTTATCGACCCTCTCTATATTTGATATTGCAAAATCTATCGCAATATATCCGCCAAGAGAATGACCTACTATGGAAATTTTCTCCTTAGGATCAAATCTCATTTCATTTATGAAATCATTGATGAAATGACTAAAAAAACTAATTGAGTAGTTTTCTTTAGGCTTATCGCTCTCACCAAATCCGATCAGATCTATCGCAATAGTGTGATACCTTCTAGACAGCGCTTCGGGGAAATCACGCCAAACAAGAGAAGAAGATCCCAATCCATGAATGAATAAAATGTGTTCTGGATTGTTAATACCATACTCGTCGTATTTTATGTTTTTAGAGTTTATAGTCTTATACAAGTATAGCAAGTTAGAGTATTGCATAACATTCATAAAAATTTGCTGATGGTTAGTAATTTTTCTTAAATTTATTTTAAATAAATATTAACTATTACATTATCTAATGCAATGCCGATTTTTATGTCCATCTTATCAGCTTGCACACAATAGTATGGCTGAAATATTATATATCTTGATTTGATTATTAGCTTATTTGAATAATAATTCTAGTTGTGACCCGAGAACCAAGGCTTATAAAAATGGGAAAACATTCGAAGATTGCAAAACCGAAGCTCATGTATTGGTGACAAAAATGGCGGGTGAAACGCCTGCTGGCACGGAAATATCTTGGAATAAAATCTTAGAAACAGCCAACCATGATGAAATAGTCTATAAATTAATATTAAAATATTTTAGGCAAATGGGATATGATATAGGAGACTATACCCGTCCCCGAGTGATAAAAGTAGTCTGATCCCAAATATGCGATAAAGTGAATGACGTTAGCGAATTAATCTATTGTCAATTCACAAGTAATAAGACTAATAGTAGTAACTACAATAGTAGAGGAGGAGAATTAACACATTACTTAAGTATTACCCCAATTTGAATAAATATGAAATACAATGAATAAATCAAACAAATTTCTTGTAATTATGTTTCTTATCTTGGGTGTATTTGTTACCCCAACCCTTGTGTTTTCTGGCTCATCTGTTTCTGCATATGCATCAGTAGATACGATTGATGATGGGGTAATAACCGAAGATACTACAACGGATGACTCCAGTACTATGATGAAATCGACATCATCCTCATCAAGTGGCAAAGGATCAAAAAGTCACCTGCAGGCAAAAAATACTCAACAATCTATCTATAACTGTGCAACAGGACAGAAAGGAGTTATCATTACCCCTGGAAATTTCAAAGTTAACGCTGACAAGAAAAACGGTAAGTGGCATGGAACAATCTCTATAAAAGGATCAACGGGAGAAAAAAGTGGTAGTATAGTAAGTGGAAAGGCCAACGGAATTACATACTCCTTCAAGGGAAATTTGAACAATAAAAATACATTGTGTCATTTTCCAGGATTTCAACTTAGTGGTACCTCATTTGAACTAACTTCGTTAACTTGCGGGACTCTAAAGACTGTCAAATATACAGAACTTTCAACAGGTAATACCAACCATTTCAAGGTACTGATAACATGTAGGTAAACAGAAAAAATCCTATTTTTTGAAAATTTGCCGGACAGGTTAAAATGTAAATTCAGACTAGATCTCTTATAGATACGTAAAAACATGAGAAATTATTAACTAAAGATCTTGATAATAAAAGCGCTAGTTCAAAATCCCGAGTTTAAGCAACGGATTGCTGAGAAATTGCATCATTCTAACATAAAAGTGGATTTCGTTGATCATCAGGAGCCGATAATTCCCCAGATTCAAGATTCTGAAATATTGATAAATAGTATAGACAAAATAGATAAATCACTCATAAATTCTTGTCCCAATCTGAGATTAGTTCAACAATCAGGGATTGGTGTTGATGGCATTGACATTGACTATTGCTCAGAAAGAGGCATATACGTAGCAAACGTACCTATGGCAAATGCAATATCAGTAGCAGAGCATACTTTTTTGTTAATTCTTTATCTCTCAAAGAATATCAAGCTAAATTCCTTTAGTTCAAATCCAAATTCTGGATCATTTGTTCGTAGGATGCCCGACCATATGGGGATTGAATTATCTGGCAAGACCATATTGATTCTGGGGCTGGGAGTGACAGGAATTGAGGTTGCCAAAAGAGCAAAGGCCTTCGGAATGAAAGTCATAGCTGTAACGAAACATCCTTTTACGAAAACTGAAGGTGGAGACAAGAAATATTTTGTTGATAGCTTATTTAGCGTCGACGATCTCCAACAAGTTCTCCCAATCGCCGATATAGTTTCGATACATACTCCATTAAATAATGAAACGGAGAACATGATAAGTAAAAAAGAATTGGAATCAATGAAAAAATCTGCGTATCTAATAAACGTGGCTAGGGCACCAGTTGTTAACCATGATGCATTGGTTGATTCGCTGAGAGGTAAAAATATTGCAGGAGCTGCATTTGATGTGTTTTGGAATGAACCTGCAGATCAAAATGATGATTTGTTAAAGCTTGATAATTTCCTTCTGACCCCTCATATTGCTGGGTGGACTTACGAAGCGATAGACTCCATTTCTGATATCATACGTATAAACATCGAAAGAATGATGCGTGGCCAAATCCCTCTAACTTTGGTTAACCACATCGATTAAAATCATTATTGAGGATAACAATGTACAAATACCTTTTTAGCTACAAGATAACAATAGTCATTTAGCCATATCGGTAATCAAAAAAACCCTGATTTCTGATGATATTTCAAATCTATTATATAACACTATATTTTATTCACTTGTATTTGTGGTAAAAAGGAAGAAACCTAGAGATGAATTATTACCTAAAGATAATGCTCTACCTAATCTAGGTGAGCATGATATGAAGAATATAGTCAATACTGATGATCAACGTTTGGCTCATCAGAAAGCATATAGGGAAAAAATTCAAATCGCCATATCTTCTATTATTGCTTCCTCTGCACTAACAATATCAAAATTCATTATTGCAATTTTTACAAATAGTTTGGGTCTATTATCTGAAGGGATGCATTCGGGATTAGATGTTTTTGCTGCATTAATGACTCTTTATGCAATAAGAATTTCACGTAAGCCACCTGATACCGATCATAATTATGGCCATGCCAAATTTGAAAGTTTGGCTAGTCTTGGGGCAGTATTATTATTATTTGTCGTGGCCGGGTGGATTCTATACGAAGGGTTTGAACGCATCTTCTTCAAACATGTGAATCCAGAAGTAACGCTGTTTTCTTTTGGAGTATTAATAGCATCTATAATTGTTGACTATTGGCGCTCTAGGGCGCTATACAGAGTTGCTAACAAGTATGGGAGCCAGGCAATAGAAGCCGATGCACTTCATTTCCGTGTAGATATGCTAACATCATCAGTCGTTCTAGTAGGCCTTGCCGTGGTCTTTTTATTTCAGATTCCAAACGCTGATGCATATGCAGCAATTGCCGTGGCGATTCTGATAGTCTACACATCATTAGGTTTAGGCAGAAGAACACTTGACGTCTTGTTAGACAAGGCCCCTAAAGGTATTCAAGGTCAGATTCATGAATCTATAACTGGTTTCGAAGGCATTCAAAAAGCACACAGCATAAGAGTGAGAAAAGTCGGACGAGAAACATTCGTGGATCTTCATATAGAGGTTCCTAGAACTTATACTCATGATAAGGCGCATAGAATTGCCACCAACGTTGAGAACAAAATTAAGAACGAAATTCTTCCTAATTGTGATGTAGTCGTGCATGTTGACGCAGTGGAGGATAACATGTCTGAAACCATCAAAGACAAGATTCGATTAATAGCTGAAGATTTTCCAGCTATTAAGAACATCCACTCTATTTATATCTCCAATGTAGTATCAGAAACTGACATTAAAGCTGATCAGAATAAGAATTCTGAAAAACATTACCGACCGTTGCATCTATATCTGGATGTTCAAATGGATGATAAATTAGAATTCAAGATTGCACATAGCGAGGTAGACAAATTTGAAAAACAGATAAAAACAGAAATTCCAAATATAATTCGTGTTACAACGCATATCGAAACAGATCTCGACGTTGAATCCTCTGTTGGCCAAGAAGAATTTGCTGATGAGCATTTTTTGGATATTATAAAGGATACTGCCCTTTCTGTAAAGGGAGTTTCTGATTGTAATGATATTTCGCTTGTATACGTTAAAGGAGAGTTGCATATTACGCTGACGATTAAAATCAATCCTAATCATATTAAAACCGAGGAGGATAATATGGATAATAATAGATCTTTATCTAACGAAAGCAATAGTATCAGTAATGGTAACATCCGTGACAACCAGTCGAACGATATTTCTGTTGAAAAGGCTCATTTCATATCAACTCAAGTACAGAATCTATTACTGCAAAGCACAAAAGCATCGAGAGTCGTAGTGCATGCTGAACCTGATGATTAGCAAATTGCCTAACCCTGTCTTCAATTGGACCAACAATTATTGTGTGATTAGAGGCACCTGAAATTTATCCCATTGTGATTTTTTTATATATTTTAATTACCTACTCAGAATTCAAAGATTTTATTTCCTTTCGATAACAATTTCAAGTAGTATATTTTCAGAATTTGCAATAATATTACTATTATTAAGATTTGGTATAATAATTATTACTTGATACTCCGTCTACTATTGATTTAATTTCTATGCAGTGAAATCTATGCGAATTGAACTTGGGTATAAAATTTCTCAATCCTTGGAACCAAGGCGATATGAATATGGGACACATTTTATCCAAACTGGACAATTGTGCAAAAGAACTCTTTGGATTATGTTCCAATCCTTATGTTGACAATATTCAAAAATGCAGTGCACTTACCAAGATAATTATTTCCGTATTTCATACAAGGTTACATGGCACAATTAAAATGAAATATGTTATACAATAATTAACAAACTATTAAACTGTCTAATTTACTCTGCGTATTATGGGTAAATTTTATGCAAGCTTTTGGAATGTAAATAATTTATTTGATACACTTCCTTCATCCCTTGGGTCTGATATTGAATTTACCCCTTCTAGAGGTTGGAATAATATAGTAAAAAGCAAAAAGATTGAAAACTTGGCCTATATTATAAATTCACTACATAACGATCAAGGGCCCGATCTTTTAGGACTTTGTGAAGTCGAAACTGAAACAATGCTTTCAGAGTTAGTAGGTAAATTATCTTCTGAAAAGGATTATGCTGTCGCAGAGTATATGAACGGCCCAGATATTCGTGGAATTGATACTTGTTTATTATACTCAAAAAAGAAATTCAGTCTTAACTCATTAAGAGGGTATAACATAAACCTGAGATACCCAACAAGGAACATATTGGCAGCCAACTTTACTTTACTAGAAAACAACGCCGATATTACAGTAATAGTGAATCATTGGCCATCAAGATCAGGTGGTCGTTATGAAACAGAACCATTGAGAATTGCAGCCGCTGAAAGTTGTGCAAGAGCAGTTGAGGATATATTAAAGATCGATCAAGATGAATTAGAAAATTTTCCTATCGATTTAAGAAACGATGAAAAAACTGTGTCGCTTTTAAATGAAAAATGGAATAAAAATATTCTTTTGATGGGTGATTTCAATGATAATCCCTATGATAAAAGTATTCTTAATCATTTGCATGCTACCCCCGACACTAATAAACTTCTAAATTGGGATGAGATTTTTGAACACCCGAGTCTTAAGAGATGGCCCACAAGTAAACAAACCGACAAACATAACTACCTATTTTATCAAGGATATTTATTTAATTGTATGTGGCCAATCATGCCAGATGGTACTATTTATTATATCGATGGATTTGATTTATTTGATCAATTTATCATATCTCGAGGATTACTTAACGGTTCACAGAATTTAAAGATGAATTTAGATACAATCCGAATCAACAAGAATATTCAATTAAATCGAACATTACCTGAGAGTAGTTTTGATATTAAAGACAGAAACAAGATTCACCCATCGTTAAAGCATGTTCCGATGAGATTCGAATATCAAAGAATTAGACCAAATGGTGAGCTTGAAGAGTTGTCTCCTGGAAGAACAATTTTAACGGGTTATAGCGATCACTTTCCTATAGAATGCACT
>DATELO010000135.1:0-27445 GCA_035276505.1 Candidatus Nitrosocosmicus sp. | reverse complement strand
CGATTCAATAAGAGACAGATTGCGAATTTCTTTTAGGTCCCTAAAAATAGTCTTTCCATTCCCAATTGCTACAGGATTAACAAACAAATAATATTCGTCTATCAAGTTTTCTTTAATCAAAGAAGAATCAAATGAGGCACCGCCATAAACTATGATATCACCCCCATCCTGATTCTTTAATTTTGTAATTTCATCTTTTAGATTACCTGTCGCTAGTCTAGTATTGGGCCACTCTGATTTATTGAGTGTCTTTGTAAAAACAATTTTTGGTGTCTGCATCATTTTTTTAGCAAATATATATTCGGGATCATCAGGCTTGTTCATCACATTAGACCAATAGGAAATAAATTCACTGGTCATTTTTCTTCCCAGAAGTATGGTATCAACTGGTCCGTGCAACTTATTTACATACTCTTTGAGTTTTTCATCCCAATTCCATACTAACCACTCCATTTCATTATTGGGCCCGGCGATACAACCATCTATTGATATTTGAACTTGTAGTTTTAATTTTCTCCTAGCATTTTTGTTGTAGTTCATCTATTTTCTCCTTTCGTTCTTACAAGTATCCTGCTTACTTCTTGCATTTTTGCCTAATTTCATTGTCTTAAAAAAAGGTTCTTGAAAATTAGGATTTGTCATGAGTAATAAGACATTAAAGGTCCTAATAAGTATACATGGGAACGAAAGTATATTGTAATGTCCCGGTTCACAAGATCCATACCTTTTCCAACGAACCTGAGATCAGTTTCAGCAATTTTTGGCGATATCATAAGATCTTGATTTTTGTTATTATCTGTATTACCATCAAGAGTAACCATATTTTATTATCATCTAACCAATCGATTTTTTGCAAAAAATATTTGAGAAAACCATTATAGGACCTAGTCTTGTCCTACTCTATTTTGATTTCTTTTCCATTTGGTTTTGTTTTTTTCTTTAATTGTAACTTCAACTCTAGTATACCATTTGAGTAACTGGCCTTTGTAGAAGAATCATCTATTTCTACATTCAAGGGTATTTCTGTATGGTATTTTTTTTGCCCTCTTTCGCCATGAATAGCTATGAGATTCTCCGCTGTAGTGACTTTAATATTTTCTTTGGACAGACCAGGCATTTCTGCAGTAATAACTAGACAGTTATTCTTTTCATCTACTGCTGTGTCAACTAGTGGTTGTCTTTCATTAGACTGTTCAACCAGTCCCCGACTCCCTGGTTTTACATTTCCAAACTCTCTCACATGGGGTTTACCGTCTGGACCTACTGTTATTTGGTATCCATAATAATAAGGAAATGTGGATGCTTGTCTGAACGCATCTATGTTAGTAGGGCTTATGCCTCGTGCAGTATTAAATACCCTGCTCATCATTTCTCCGGCTTGTGCAAATTCTCTGTCCATTTCGTCAAAAAAGTTTCTGAATGAGTTTCTTCTTGAAATAATATCCATATCCCAATAGTCAGACATGCAAATCACCTTATTTGTGTGTAATAATTATTACAAATATATATTTTTCTGACATAGTGGTATGATACATAATAAAGTAAAAAATAAATTACAGATTCTAAAATAAAATAAATAATGATAAAGTTATGAACAGACGAGAATTTCTAACCAACTTCATCTACAGCGGTCAACATCATATAATACAGAGAATAAAATCTCTACCCAAACTATTATCAGTAGGATTAATCTCTGTTTTAGGATTGCTCCCTCTGACATCGATGCCCAACCGGGGTGTGACAGTGTATGCGCAACAGATACGAGATCTGGGCCAAATACCAACGGCTGATCCATGGTATCAGTCACTAGAGGTGGCACAATCCAAAGTACAAGTTGCTTTATCGCCAGGAGCTTTTGGACATGGTGTCCCCGAGTTACACAATCTAACTACTAACGACATACTAATGGCCATTGGGATTTCAGTATTCGGAGGTATGGTGGTATTTATGGCTGTCAAAGCTTTATCTAGACCCATGAATAAAGAATTGATGCACAGAATATCGTTACTAAATCAATGATCAAAAGAATTATGCCGAATACTTTACCTTTATTTCTTATGGAAACTAAATTGGCAGTTGCAGATAATATTCAATGCAATTTGAGATTTTCAGAGAAAATATGTCGATTAATTATAAAAATTATCTCATTTGGAAGATATCAAAAATTGCTTCACCAGAATGGTTCCTTTTTCATATATAAATTCAGAAATGAATTCATCTTCAATTTTGTATTGATGGGTGAAAAATAACTATGAGCTGCAATGGAATTTGTGTGAGATTTAGAGCAAAAAAGATTCCATCTGTTCCTTACAGATATGCTCAAGGACATAAAAGATGCAGCGTTTGTGAAATTTTCATTCAATGGAATGAAAGTCCATACTGTCCTTGCTGTAGTTACAAGCTAAGGACCAGATCATTTCGTGGGTTTGGAACAAGCAGAGAGAGAAGAGAAAAATTGATTAAAAGATACTAAAGTCGACTTTCATTCAATTAGACCCATCATTTGATAATCCCAAATTTGTTTACTTATCTCGTGGGGATATGGTTCAAGGTGGAATATATTCCAAATAACAGGGCGAATTTTCAATAACAGGTTAATGCATTTGGATTCAAACAAAATTATTTTGTGATCGATATAAAAACATTATTTATTGAATGTCCTTATGTAAACATTGTACAAATTTACATTTACCCGTGTAACACTTAATAGTGTCAGAATGTATATATAGAATGTGGAAAACGAAAAATATTCTACAGGTTCTATGATGTCTATATCTTCGCTCTATAAGGCTATTGCAGCCAGGAAAGTAAAGTAAATAACTGTGTGAAACAACCAGTTTCTTTTTTCGTGTTACAATATTTTGAGTCTATTGGTTAGTAACAATGTCATCCGTGGGGAATACGGTTTAAGATTGTACGTTTTCTTGGTATCTGACTCTACTATTGATAATCTAGTGCAAATTTGTCAAATTCTATGGCGGTTATAAGACAGGCTCTAGCAACAGAATGAACTGCATGCATAAACAGTTCTCGTGTCAAATTATCAAAAAATAATGGATATATCAATGTGAGTCCAATGGAGTTTCCCTCCTTGTTTGTTTGCAATGAACAAAATACGCCCACTTTTAATAGATCCCTGGTCAATTGTGTTTGGAATTCATTTACTGTTTTATCATCTGCATTTTGTAATATTTTACCATCCTGAGCTAACAGGCGAGGTCTTGATATAATTTCAACTCTTCCAATATCATTTTTATAAATGTATATTCCAATTTTAAAATCTTCAAAATAACTGGTATTAACAGTTGAAACTGTATTATCATCATCTATTGTTTCGTCAACATTGCAGACTGGATCTTTTTTGAGCCAATCAATTATATTCTCATATCGTGAATCGGCGTGATCTCTTCCTTCTGACATTATTTAGTATTGCATTATATACTATATTAAGGACTACCAACTAGTAGTAATAGACTAAAAGGCCGAGTTGTATCTGATTTAATGCGTTGTGTTATAATGCTCCTTTAATTCCTGTGTGGCTTTAAAATCTCACCACATCTCTTAGGAGAGAAGATTGCCTTTACATTTGTTGAACTTTTGCCTGAAATTTTATCCACCATCTCACAGAATTGATGTTAACTTTATTCATATGGTTTCAAATTGTATGTAAATCCAAATTTAATAAAAAAGTTGCTAAAATTCAATTTACAGATAAGATTGTGTCACTTTCCCCTTTGGAATTGCTATTAGATTCTATCGCCTATTTAAGACGTTATGTCTATTAGTAATCATGAGATGCACTAAATGTTCTAATCAAATTACCCCTAATCCTCTTCACTTAACACCTCCTGCAAGTAGGAAGAAAGGTTGGTACAAGGTCTATCACCAAGCATGTCCTAAATGCGATAATCCAATAATAGGCATTCGTGTATCAGACGAAGGTACTGGATACTCAGAAGAGTATAAAACAACAATGGAAAATATGAAATTTTTTAATATAATATGATCTAATTTAAATTATACTAGGATCTTGACCAAACGGGAATACGGTTCAAGATAGAAGAGAATTTACGTTCATTCCCTTATGAAATCATGGTTTAACATAGTTTAATCCCGATTTTTGGAACGGTTTAAAATAAGAAGTATATAAAAAATAATGGATTATTAATCCACTTTATCTTTTGCTTCTTCGGCCCCTTCTTCCATTCTGTGACCTGCTTTCTTTGCTCCTCTTTTCATACTTTCTCCAGTATCTTCCACTGAGTCTTTTATATCTGACATTTACAGATTTTAAAGAACATATTAAATAAGGAATGGATTGGGATATAACCAATTTATGAATAACTAAGAATATTTTATTAGCTGAAATAACTCGTGGTGAGTATCTTCATGATCTAGAAATTATGATTCAATTCAAATCTATCCTTGATTAAGTCCAATTTGGTTTATATACTGGTAAATAGTAAAAGAGGCAAAAAAGACTAATATTAAAAAAAAGTTAAGATTTTGTTCATACTTTAGTCATTCCTCTTTTTCTATACTCTTCTTGTGCTTCTGGTGTATTAGTTCCAGTTTGGCCTTCAGAAGTTATACTTTGGTCATTAGCGTCTCTTTGTACTGCAGTTGGCTCGCCTGCGTTAATTTTTGCTGGGGTCATTGGCTCCTTATCCGAATATTCTTTTAGTGGATCACTTTTTCTATCTTTATTTGTGCCAGCAGCACCTTCTTCAAATTCTCTATTATCTGTCATTTTGCAGTAGCAAATATTTAACATAGTATATAACAATGAGTAACTACGCTGTAAATTTACGGAATTCTAATTTTCAATGTCATGTATATGTATGCAAAAACCATGGATCAAATAAACTATGGCAATCTTTGTAACTATTTGCATATTAGTTCTTGTTCGTAGGATACGGTTCAAGTTTGAATCTAGGTATAAACTAAAGGGACGTAAAAAAGATAAAACAATTAGAATTAATCTAATAACTGCTCAGAATATAATTTATTTCTGCATTTGATGAGATCGATAGTTACCTTTAGTGTTTACGAGGTGTATATGGACTGAAAGAAAAATCAAGTTCAATAAAAAGTAGGATAAGGATTACCTGAGCTGACAAAAATTTCATTCTTTTTTATCCCACATCATCTTGTCAAATTAAAAGTTTCAAAATTAATATAGTTCCATTAGAATAAATGGATATGACTTCTACTATAAATCAGATTCCATCATGGACTTTTAAAGCAGATTATGTGGAAACCTGTAATTGTGACTATGGATGTCCATGTAATTTCAACGGATTTCCTTCTAACGGTTTCTGCAGAGCATTAGTATTATTTCACCTTCGCTCCGGAACCTATGGTAACGTAAACCTTGACGGAATTGATGTAATTTGTGCGTTCTCATGGCCCAAAGCAATCCATGAGGGAAACGGTACTGGTCAATTGTTCATATCCAATAATACGACTGGAGAACAAAGAAATGCCATAATATCGATTTTTTCAGGTCAGGCTAATGGCGAAGGTCCATTTACCCTATTTGCTGGGACGTTCAAGTTTTTCTTAGAGCCTCAATACGTTGATATTCAAACTAAGATAGATGGTAAAAAAAGTAGTTTTTCCGTTCCAGGTATATTAGAAGTACAATCTGAAAGCTTTGTCAATCCTGTTACAGGAGAAGAGCAGGATACGAAAATACAACTACCCAAAGGTTTCATTTGGAAGCTTGCAGATGCAGCAAAAACGAAAATAATGAAAATAACAACCCCTCAACTTAATTTTGACCATTCGGGTAAAAATTCGCTATATTCTATAATTGAATACAGAGGACCATAAGATAAAATAAATGGTAAATAAGGATTGCATCAAATGATTTGGCATAGTCAATTAATGAATGAATAATTTTATCGTTCCCTGAATACGATGTAAGGGTGTACGAGTCAAGGTGAATAGAATTAGCCAATTTCAAAATGCGATAATTGTTGATAGAGTCAAAATAAATAATGTTATTTGCGATCCCGATAAATAGTCGAGTTATAGGTTGATAGAATCTATTGTAAAACGTAGTATCCATTTCAACTGTGTGGAAGAATTGTGAACAGGATATGAGTTTTCATGCTTTTTGTCAGAATATAATACATTTAGCCATCCCGCTTTGTAAGAGGAATCATCATAATTCCAACCCGAACATCCTATGAGCAATTTAGAACACATATGGACTAAATCCTGCGATTAAAAGAAATAATGAAAAATTGATTACGAAGACATAAGATACAAAAGTGTTTCAATCACTATGTTAGTTTTCACTTCCACCGCTGTTACCATCATCCTGTTCATTACCAACCTCATCGCTACTGCTGTTATCACTACTGCTGTCTTCGCCGGAATCACCTTCATTATTACCATTCTCACTTTGTTCCTCTTGTTCGGGTTGTTGTTGTTCCTGATCATTTATGGGCTCTAGTTCTGAGTCTTCATTCGTATTGGTGTTTCCATTATTTTCTCCTTCACTACCGTTAGTGCCAGTGCCAGTGCCATTATCGTTATTTGTATCTGTATTATTGTTTTGACCACTTGTTTCATTAGTATTATTAGATTCTTCAATTACCTCGAAGGTTGTTTGATCTGTTTCTGTATTATATCCCACTGCATTGACTGTGGCTGTAACATCAAAATTGCCAGGGTTAGACCCTGGACCAATTTCAATCTTGAATGTTGCTATTCCGTCATTATTTGTTTGTCCACTTTCTGATTTATCAAAATCAGTAGTATAAAATACCCTGATATCTGTAGTGGCATTAGCAATTTTCTCTTGTGTATTTTCGTCACTAACTATCACATCTATTGTTTGAAGATTTCCTCTTACTAAAGGATCATTCTCAACTTCTATTTCGATGTCAAGATCAGCACCGGTAGTAGGAGAAGAACCGGAATTACCGTTACTAGATCCTGACGAGGATGATGGACCAGTGTTATCATCATTTACAAATCCCTGATTGTCGCCTGAAGGTGGTGGAGTTGAAAATAGACTTCCATCATTATTATCAAGAAATCCCGTACCTGCTACATCACCACCAAATCCAGTATCACTAAAGAAAAACTTTGTGTTGGTTGGAAAAGTCATCGAACTTTGAGTAGAATCCATGTTTAGTGAGTAAAATTTGGCTTGGGATTTAGTCTTGTTGTCTGTAATAGTTATATCAAATGGTACCATTTGATTTTGAGGCAAATTACCAACATTTATGCCGAAACTTTGAGTCCCTATAACGCCCAAACTAGAATTATCATAGAATGTTGCAACTAGATTTATGAATTGTTCAGATGATGGTCCTTGATTGAGTATATTACCAGTGATGTGAGGATTGGCAATATCGTCTAAAAATGAACCAGTTCCATTTAATAGAAGGTTTGCGGGTTTCTCTATCGCAGGTTGCGAAGTAGTTGCAAACTCCATAAAGTTAAACGAACCCAAAATTTGTTGGGGATTTTGTATTACTATATCAAATGGAGATAGTTCCGTTTGTCTAAGGGTTGATATTGATGAAAATGCCGAGTAGTTGCCAATTAAAACGTTGTTGTTGGTATCAGATAAAAGCGCAGTAACTAGGATATTTGTTTGAGGCTCAGGTGATGTGTTATTTACCTCACCTATAATATGGAAACTGCCAAAGTCATCTATATAGGTGGATGTACTTACGATTTGAATAATGTTGTCGTTGGTATTCAGTTGAGCAAAAGCAGATCCTATGATCAATGAATCAGATCCTCCATAGCAAGCAAATGTCATGGAAACCAAAGAAACCATAAATATAGTCAAAATTACAATGATGGAAAATGATTGCATAAGTTTAGAACCTATATACAACAGTCTGATATTTAAGAATAAGAGAATAAACCTTCTGATTACAATTGCAATTAAAAGGAAAATAAAATAACCATTAAGATGATTATCCTAATTTATTCCACAATACATGATTAACCAAGAGAAGATCCTTGGTCCATGGGGATACGGTTCAAGGTTGAATCTAATCTACCATATACAATGGAACAAAACTTAAAGAATGTATAATATTAAAACGTGTCATGTTAACTAGGCGTACCAAACGTGACACTAGAATGGCTATCAAGGCTTGTGTAAAAGGAATTAAGCTATAGTTCTTGGTATGTGTCTTGTAAACTCCGCAGCCCTGAAACAATACTTGATACAAAGTTCCTAGCTATTGAACCATCTACATCCAATTTTGGATTAAAAATGGTAATAGACATCCCAACAGCATATTGGCTTGATATCAAAATCCTAAGGACCTTACTTAATTCAGACAAATCTAGACCATCCTCCATTCTATAATCCACGGCAGGCATTACATTATCATTTAGTACGTCAGCGTCTAAGTGTACCCAAAAACCTTTTTTCTTATTCATAAGAAGTTGATTGACAGCAGTAGAGGCGGCCAATTGAACCTGTAATTCCTTTATTTTATGAAGGGAAAATAAATGCATTTCACTATCCATTACATTTTGAGATCCATATCTTGCGGCTTCATCTGCGTCACGGTAGCCAAAAACTACTACATCCTTATCTTTTACAAGCGGTTTCAATTCTTCTATATCCGTAAGAATATTTGGACCTCTTCCTGTAACAATAGCCAAATCCATATCCGCCACTTCGCCAGTAGGTGAAGCACTTGGTTGATAAAAGTCAGAGTGTCCGTCGATAAAGAACAAACCGTATCTATTCATTCGTCTTAGTCCAAGCATGATACCTATAAGAATACTACAATCCCCACCTAATACAATAGGGAAAAAATTTTGTTTTATTTGTTGACTCACTACATAGGACAAATCAATAGAAAAATCTCTAATAGAATTTGCGTTTAGCAGAAGGGTGTCTTTATCTCTTTTAAAATCATACTGGTTATTTGGTTGAACTCGGGCGACCAATTGAGCATCTAATCCTGTTATTAATCCTGCTTCTTTCATTGCATCAGGAAGGCTTTCTACACCAGTTGGTCGTAATCCAAGATTTGAAGGAGCATCGATGATCACATATATGGGCTTACGGGTCAACTCGTATCACTATATTAAACGAGATTATAATATTATTAAAATTTTCATAAAAAAAGGGATATGATCAAAAATAAGTCTTTGGTTTGATCATTCTGTTATAGTTACGAATTAAAAGATACTTGTACTAATTTATTAAAGCCACCAAATGACACTACTGAACCTGGAGTAATTAGTTGTATAAATTCTTTATAAAGCGGCTCCATACTTGTGTCGCCTTCCATGCTTTTAGAAAATTCTTTTACATGTTCTACATCCCTATAGGATTGGATCTCAAGCCATACCTCTTCCTCCTCAGAAGCAGAAATGGTTTTTGACAGATTTACAAATTCCATCATGTTCTCTCTATTTTCAAGAGCAAACACCTCAAAGTTAGAAGCCCCGTGTTTCATAAAGAAATCCCTAGATTTCCTGTTAACTTCCATCATTGCATCGTGGTTTTTCTTTGGGGCACGGTAAAGGAAAATCTCTATATGATTATGGGTAGTAGTATCCTTAAAGGAGTTAGTGCTTGTGTTACTCATGAGGATTCATTCTCTTAAAGATATAAAAACCATAAAGGGATCAAAAGTATAGTTGTTCTATTACATTGAAGAGGACGCATTCGGATCGAATGCATAACTACTTTGACATGAATATTTGGAAAAAGTTAATAATTTCGGCTTGGTATATCATCATTACCAGCACTAAAATACAGTATCACTTAGTTTGGATGCACGGGATCAAGTTACCCATGTCAGTAGGATTTTAATGTGTTCAATGAGCTACTCTCAGACTCAAATAAAACTCACACATAGATAAGAATCTTAAAAATTAACTAATAGAAATCAATTAATTCCAAATAAAAATTTAATTTCACGATCGACAAATATTCTTATAATTTAAGGGATAAACATTTGAAAGATTTCTCTAATGTGAATCCCTTGTATGTCCTTTTCCTTTTAGGGTTCATAATCCTTCTCTAAGCTTTCTTCTTGCAGGTAATGATGAAGTTCATGTGCGGTCTTCTCGTGGCCTTCTAATACATCCTTAAGCAAATCGTCAATCCCATGATCCCTGTTTTCTTTTGCAAAATCTATCCTTTCTCTTATAGATACAATCATCTTTTGTTCTGCTTTTAAATCGTTTTCTAGCATTGTTCTAAGATTGTATTTATCTTCTCCTTCAAAATGCACATAAGACAATGCTTCAAATCTTGATGGATTCGATACCGGTATTCCACCTATCAAAGTTATACGTTCAGCCAATTCCTCTGCAAGGTCTAAATTTGTTTTTGCATACGAATCTAAAGCTGCAGATATGTGTTTCCAATCGGGTCCTTCAACTATCCAATGTTGCTTTTTTAATTGATAGAATGCGATAAAATGACTTGCAAGATCTGAATTTAAATGTTCAATAATTTGTTTAGTATAATCTTCTGATAACGCTAATGGATTTTTTTCAATTTCCCCAAATTTTTGAACTGTTTGTTGCACAGTATAGTTTTTTTCTGATTTCATATTCTTCGATTAAAATTTGGTAACAAACTATATAACATATAGAATAATGAATGAGTTAAAAAAAATAGAAATGCCAGTGAGTGGTTGTATATCTATTCAAATGTATTATCATGTTGCAACATCGTGCTAGTATAGCAAAGATTAATTTCGTGTATTAAATATATTCATGGACAACCTAGTCAGTGGTCATTTCAAGCTGCAAAATCTGACCTTTTGTTTAATAAAAGAAGGAAAATAACATAATCAATCATTTAGTTGAATTAGTTTCTCATAGTATTCCATTATATAATATGGTGTAGAATGTCGAGAGTGTCCAATTCAAATACCAATGGCATGTTAAGTTAAGAATTCAGTTCAGGCCTAAATGGTGCCTTGGCCATGGAAAATTGAGGATTAGAAAGATTACAAAGAAGGATTCAATAAACCAACTTACCAGATGTCAAACAGCAATTGTTCTAACTTTAAATGTAAATCGAATATCCCTGTATTTTAAATTTTGAATTAAGTTAAGACTTCATAGGTATTGAAATTAAAGGAGTTAGTGTAGGTTAAAAGGATATCAATTATTCCTAAAGAATACTCCTTCATCTAGGTTGATAAATGGTTCTTCTGGATGACTACCTTTTTTATTTGTGAATTGTTGACAACTTTCAGCAGAGTTAAATCCAGTCTCTTGAGGTGAGAACGGGGAAAACATAGCGCAGACAGAATATGGAGCACCGTCTTTAAAAAGACCTGCTGGAGTCTCTATTTGCTTCATCTCGTATGTATTTATGCCATCGTTTACTAAAGATTGCATATTCTCAAATGGTGTTTCGGAACTTGGAATGACACAAAATGCTTGTGGATCATTTACCGAATCCAGTGTGACAGTTCCTTCATATACACAATAACTAAATTGTCCATCTATATTCTCGCTCCATTGAACGCTCGGTGTGATCTCAAGACCTCCTCCAGATTGCGAATTAACAAGAGTAACAGAGGCAACAGCGTTCATAAACAATACAGATGCGAAAGAAAAAACACATAATAAAAAAAGAATATTTTTCATTGATATGATGTAATAAACAAGATATTTAAAAACTAAGTATTCTAGTTAACAAAACTTATCGACTGGGTTTTAAGGATGAATAAGAGACATTATGAACTAATTCATAATCATAACCAATTTGAAATTCTTCAAATCAATTAAACGAAAGCAACTCTTAGTAGATGTGCGTCGGCTGACCTGTAATATTCATCTTGCTTACGCCAATAGAACATATATAGCACACACCTGACATTAATTTTCGGCTAATAAACTAATTCCAACAAAGAATTTAAATTCCGAAGAATCTTATTTCATTACCATTTATAGTATTACCATTGACTTTGGGCGTGTTGGCACATAGTTCAAAGCTGAATCATAATTTATTATTATTTTCAGGCGAGTGTCAGGAACGGGCACAAATGCCTGAAATAAAACTAAAACTAAATATTTTGATAAAATTTTTCGAATATATCTAACTGGTTTTGTTTTAGTTTAGATCGGCGATTTAGAACTTGATTCCATTTCATAGTATAAGAAGTTGTAACATCCTCCAAATTTGATTTAGAGAATGCAATTACAAAAATGTATTCCTTGTTCCAATTTTTTTCATAGTAAGAGGGATGATCAAAGGAAATCGGATATGCCAAAGTTGAGTCTATGTGGATCCACCGTCCCTCAATAAAAGACTCATTCCAACAGTGATCTAAAAAATCATGTACAATTCTTGTTTTAATTGAAATAGAGTTTAGCATAGCTCCAAATAGAAAGGTCCATTCACTACATCTACCCATTCTGTTATCAGCAATTTCCTTGATTTTACCGTATCTAGGAAATGAAAATACAGCATTGCAAAAAGAACAATAATAATTTTCAATAGCCCTCTTTTCCCAAGTATTACCGGAAATATACTCTAAAGCTAATTTGCGACCACAATTATCACAACAGGGATTTTTGTCAATCCATCTCATAAAATCTTTCTTAAACCAAATCATCAACTCCTTTAACGAGTTTAAAAAAGAAGCGGATAGGGAAATAGAAGAAGAATTGTCTTTAACATTCCAAATATCATCCTTCTTATCAGCCAACTGATTGCAGATATTTTGACTAGTACTGCAATTACTGTTGTTATAAATATTGAGATCTGAATCTTTAGATATGTTTGTTTGAAGTTTTATTTTGATATCTTTTTTTATTTTTTCTGGTATAAGCAGGTTAACATATTGAAGGATTTCAGGATCATGGTATTGGCTCGCAACCTGTTTGTATAAAATGAAATGCTGGTTAGTAAAGGGATAACTAAAACTATTAGTGGATAAATTAAACAGGTCAAACAATATGTATTACAAAACAAACCAAGTAAAAATATTTATCTTTAATTATTAAATCAGAGTAAGATTAGATGTTTTATTGTTCCATTCCAGTTAAGTTATCAATAAGTGAAAGATTTTGTGAATAAAATTAAAGAGTAGGTTGAATCAACGGTAATATCAGGTCTCCCTTTCCTAAGTGGATATGACAAATCTTGTTACTTTTGTAGCGGCATGGTTTAAGGGGTTATACTGCTACTCAATTCTAATGAAATTTCCCAAGAAAGGAGAGTCAGGGTATAGATTGATAAAATCTTCTTATCTCGTAGGTCATAATATACAGTATCATTTAGTTTGGGCGGGTTGGGACATGCATGCTTCAAGGTTGAATAGAATCCTATATAGTGTAATCATTTTAGGAACATGGATGGATGATTATAGATTTGTGAACGATTATTTATTCAAGATGTTTAATTGGTCTTGTTAAATGGATCTGCTGATTCTCCTTCTATAACAAGTCCACAAAAAGGACAATGCGTAATGTCATAGTTATGGAGCTTAGGATCTTTTCCCAATTGCATTGTGCCATCATGTTCTATTACTTTTAGCCATCCTTTGTGACTTATATTTGATATCACAAACGTATTTTCGGATAACATAGTTTTCATTCCATCACAACATTCTCGTATATTCATCTTATACTTAGAATTACGACAAATTCCAATATAACAATTTAGAAAAATAGGTATCCCAAGTTTGTAAAAATTTGTTAAACCATTACCATTATTAGAATAGATTTTGCAACTTTTAGATAAAGTCCCTTCTTCTTATCACTATTGATAAATAGACGAATATATTTTACTATCAGATTCATGATTGTATACGAAAACACTGAAAGCAACTAGTGATGAAATAGTAGTAGCAGCCTCTATGGCCGACAGAAAAACAATAGTTTTGTAAATCATGCTCTCAATTTTTGTGTGATGAAAGATATCAAAACAGAAAAAAACATGAGTGTCTATTAAATCCTGTTAGAGATGAAGTCTTAAAATGAGTTATGAGAATGAAATGTGTCAATATATGGAATGTAAAAACCAGGCAACGGGCTCAACGACAATAAGATTGTATGGATTTAAAATTACAATATATAATTGTGATAAACATAAACAAAATTCACTTAATCTGTCTGACAAGTGGCTAAAAGGAAGGATTTAAAATGTCAGGTTCGTGTATAACGAAATGATGACTATTGACTAAGATAAATTATAGGTGCCTAGTTTTATGACAGAAATTGAAGTGAAATGAGATTGAGTGAGGAACACATTTAATTTGGTACACAAGCTGTAAGATGATTTCTTTTAGTCTACTATAAAAGACTAATATACTATGAGGTGACACTATATATTGTGACTCTAAGAATTAAATGTCAGCTATGTGATTTTAACCATATTTCAAATATCTACCGAATTGGTGATCATACTTTCCATAAGAATTTTTCAAATTTAGAAAGCTGCCCAAGTTGTGGACACGTATCTAAATGTGTTGAATCAGATTATATTTTTAATTAGCCAGAGTAGTTTATGGCTATATAGGTAATACACTAAGATAGATAACAACCAGTCTAGGAAAGGCAAGTATAATTTTTTTGACAATAAATTTTATCTGAAGAATTAGATTAACAAAATTAAATTAAATTACTATTAACGGTTTAAAATAGTATATCTATCTCCGCGTGAATGGGGATCCTATTTTGAGAATTAGTGACCACATTCAATCTACTGATATAAATTTTAGTTATGACTGAATAGAAGAGAACATGAAATATGTTAGGCAATTGAAACTGTCATTGGATTAAAGTTGAGGATACACAGATTTAATCTTGTATCACTTATTAGGTAACATTTAAGTCCGTTTTTTGATACAGAATGGAGCACTTTTATCGCATTTATCACGTTAGTAACGGCTTCGAAGAACAAATTTTGATTAAATCCATCGAAATAAAGATTCTTACTTATGTCAATAGACTCTAAATCATCAAAACTGATTATTGCTTTTCTATCCAAACTTGCTGAATTATGGTTTTTTATCGATAAAGACATACTGTAAATTCATTTGTAATAATGATAATTCCACATTACTCAGGAATTCATAAATAATGTTTTTAGGATTTGGAATTTGACTATTTGGTTGGTGGTCGAATTTATATGACGTTGAAATTTTGACAATTTCGGCTTCATTGATGATTATTATGTTGTAGCCATGTTTATCGTTGACAGTAACGTTTCCAATAAAATCAATTTTCTGAGACTTTAACAGATCATGATCTGACTCCACCTTTAGTTTGGATAAATCAACCCATTGGTATATCTTATCCAGTATTTTTTGCAAATTACAATTGATTTAAACATATTGATTTTAGTGGCTGAGCCATAAATACCAAGGCAGAAGATATCAATGATTACAGATTTGGCTGGTTGGTTGGCACGGTTTGATGAGTAGGAGTTAAAGTTATGCAATCATATAGGTAAGATAAATTCAAGTTAAAAAGTAGATTAATGAAGTGCTAAATGGATTAAAACACTAGTGTAACCTTAAGACAGAAATGTTAAAACTAATAAAATTTCGCTCCTGGTTAATTCAGAAGGTTTGTTTAACCTAGAGCCTGTTGATCTAAATTAAAGGTGTAAACAATATCATTTTACCGTTTTTATTGTTCTTGGGGTTCCATTTTCATGTTACCACGGATCTCGCAGATGTACTTGGGAAACCCCTTTGAATCAAACTTTGATGTTTTTGCAATTTTCAAAACTAGGGGTCGAATTTTTATAGTTGTCCCATCATCAACTACATATTCGTTCCAATCCTCAATCACGGTAGTAAATCGAATATCCCCATTGATTGAGGCTTTAAGTTCTTCTGCAGAATATGCTTTGGGGTCTGGATCGCCTTTTTCGTTTGTCAATATAACATGTATCGGATGTATTTCACACATGAGCTGACCCTGATTTTTATAAACCTTCGTTAAAATCACTTTAACCTTCAAAATAGAACTATCAGATAAATCATATCTACACCAATCCTCTCGTGTAACAACAAAATCTAAGGGTGGCCTTGTGAAACTACTCATTTATGTTTATCCTAGTCATCTCTTTATTTAATTTGTTCTCAGATTAAAATTTGGAATTGCAATAGTCTGCGCACGTGGGGATACGGTTCAAGGTTGAATAGAATCTATCACTTTCCCCGATGTCAACAATTTAGAAAGTTATTGATTCATTGAGGTTAGAAAGATAATAACTTCCATTGACAATGGTTGTCATCATTAAGATATTTGATCATAAGGAGCATATAATACACTGCTTTCAAGCACCCTAGTCATTTATTGATCATTATTACCATTATCAGATAACTTATTCTCGTTATATTCTAAGTATATTGGTTTTAGTAAAACTACTTTTGGAAAAATCTATTGTTTAATTAACGCTTAAATACTCAGAATTTAAATTATCTCATGAAATTCACATCCGTTTTTATCGCATTGGCTCTGTTAGGGGTCTATAGTATTCCAATTTTTGGTCAATCATATGCACAGGTAACATGGAATACTTTTGAGGATAAAGATGATTTATTCACCATTCAGATACCATCAAATTGGAATGCAAGTGTAGTATCTGAAGATGAAAAATTAGCCCCCATAGACTATATGTTTCGCTACAATGATAAAGGGAATTCCTTTGCATGGGTTGAGCTTATGATAAGTGAACCACTCTATTCCAATGCAAGCGCTGCTTTAGAATCTTATCTATCTTATTATCAACAATTTGATGATTTTAACCTAACAAAACCAATAGACTGTGATACCTATATCCTGAATGATGTGCCTGCTTGTTCCTTCTTATCTAGCCAACAATTAGAAGGCGAACAAAGAAGAAATGTTTTAAACTTGGTATCTATGACTCCAGATGGCATCCAAACTGATGTTGTCTTTATAACATCAAATAATATATACGAACCATTTTTGCCAGTAGGCGAATACATCATCAACTCTATATCCATAAACTCAACAGCTGTTAAGCAGGCCTTAGAAAATCAATCTATTGAAAACATAAAGTTAGAAATCCCTGTTATTCCAACGGGAAATGAGACTATACTAAGTAAAATTCCCCCTATTCCAACAGAAAATACTACTATACAACAACAGTCAGAAGATCCACCTACAACCTCAACAGACAATGCTTCATCACAAGCATTTAGGTCTGTAAACGAAACCTTTGTAACTTCAGACCCACAAGGGTTTGGAGTCTATGATAAAAAAATATCCAATACTTTTAGACCTGGTGAGGATTTAATATTATATATCGAACCGTCTGGTTTTGAATATGGTACGGTTACCGACGATGGCAATAAAACATTATATACAATTGAATTCTCTGCAGATTTTGCGATATCAGATGCTGAAGGAAATGTATTAACCGAAGAAAGAGGACTTCCTGTTAGTGAAATAATCTCTCATCATCAAAATAAAGAGGTATTTATTCCATTTACGATTACACAAACAACGCCATTTCCACCAGGAAATTATATAATTACATACACAATCCATGATATCAATTCTGGAAAGAGTTTTGACATTGTAAAGGAGATTGTAATATCAGAAAGTCAAATGGCCTAAATCACATTCATTTTGAGAATCCCCAATTAGTGTGTTAGTATAGGTATGGCAAAAATATGATTTTAGCATAAGGAAACTTGAATTGACTCTCCTTCGGAGCCGAAATATCGTTCAACTTCATAAACATTTTGATTCAATTATTTCTAGAAACGCATCCAGATTAGATGAATTAATAAATAATCTGTCAGACGTAGCACGTATTGAATTAAGTCGGACCCACGGTCTACAGTTACAGAAAGAAAAGTTAGATTTGGATAGAGAAATCAACGAGTATCTAAAGACATAACTTGATCAAAAAAATAAAAACAAAACAACGTAGAGCGCAAGTGCTAACGCAACAAAGAAACTTACTAATACTACATCTTGGAACCAATTGCTTAGTTGGCCATAAGTTATAAAATAAAATATAAAAAGGTAAGATGGATAAAACATGGATTATATTGACAATAAAGAAATTTTGAAGGAGGATCTTAATTCACTTGAGCTTGAAATTTCCACAGTAGATGCACAGAATGCTAACTCCGGTGATCTTCATTATGTAAATATTGTTTTTTCCGACGGTACACGCCTTTATGAGCCTTTTAATTTAAAGCTCTATAATGAAATAGGATTATCTCAAATCTCTATTAAAATAGGAACTTTGCCAGCACGCGGTAAGAGAAAAAGGTTCTCTCTTCCTGTGCCACCCTCAATTAGCCGCAAACTAGGAGATATTGTCGAAATATTCCTTCGAAAGGACGGGCGTGACGGGTGGTTTGTAGGCAGCGTACTTTTGTTTGCTAATGGCCACTCTGTGCCCTTAATCGGAAATAGTAACGTCAATCAATTCCTTGACAACAATAATACTGTACTGATGCTTCGAGATTGGTCTACAGAGTCATTATGTGTCGCCTCAGCCACCAATGCTAGAGATCCTCTGCCGCGCTCTGGTTACCGGATCTTAGGTCCTGTGATTGGCCAGGTTTCAGACACTTCTGCAGTAGTACTTTATCGGTTGGATCGAGGGGGCTACTATCGCTTTCAAGCATTTGATTCTATCACCAAGCTTCAGATACATGATGAAATTCAAAAGATAGAGCCTACTTATCGATTTATTCTAACCGGTCTTTTACCGAATAGACGTTACGAATTTAAGCTAAGTTTTTTGCGGGGTAGTTTTGAATCTCCAGTCCCTGATGGCTCTGGATCCATCCTTACATATCCACCTGAAGGGTCTAATGGTCAATTTACATTTGCATTTGGTTCTTGTGTCAAGTCTAAAAAACAGATTGCACAGGGATCATGGACGGCCATTAAAGCATTAGCAGAATCACCGTCAAATGCTATAAGCCCTTTGCGATTGTTCGTTCATCTTGGTGATACGTTCTATTTTTATGATCATGCGACTAAGGAGATACCTCGCAATGTGGAATCCATGCACGCTGCTCATGTATCTATGCGACGCCATCTGGAGTTTCTCGATATGGCTAAGAAGGTACCATCATGTGGTATATGGGATGATCACGACTTTGCTGGAAACGATAAAGACAGCAAAGCTATTAACAGCGAGTTACGGATGCAGGCCGTATGGACCTGGTTACAGTACTGGGGAAATCAACCCATTTCACTCGGAGAAATTGGTAAAACAGGACTAACCACCAGGATCTCTTATGGCCTAGTTGATATCTATTTACTAGATGGTCGATTCAGGCGTGATAGGGACAGAGGAATATACTTTGGTAATGACATAATTGATAAAGTACTTGATACAATCGATATACGTGGTGCCGAAGCACCCCGGGTCGTAATACTAGGTAGTGGTATCAGCTGGAACCATCATGCAGAGGATGGAGAAGGTTATGGTCAAAGTATATACAATGATGAGCGAGAGAGATTTTATAGGAAATTGGCATCGCGGATGGGTAGGACTATCAATGGTCTTTTGTTTATCTCGGGTGATACTCACATCAACGAAATCTATCATGTTGATCTAGGAGGTGATCGCATGGCGCCAGAATTTGTATCATCGCCACTTACCCGCAATACTGGTCTTCGAGGACCTCGTGAAATAAGGCATGAGCGGGTTGCTAGTTTCTCTTCAAAGGAAAAGCGAGGTTTTGCCACCTTGACTATTGATACTTTAGGAGATACTATAGATAAGTGGACAGCGACTATTCGTTATTTTCAAGAGGTTACGGGTGCCCAATATGAAAGTCGTTCATATACTCTCTCGAATGGTCAATTCAATCTTGACACCCTCCACTAAACCATTAGATTTTAAGTAATGTATGATTACAAAGAACTTCTTGAATCAAGTTACGCTCTCTATTTTTCGAAGTATTATCTAATGAGTTTTCTATATATGGAGAATAACTCCCCGTCCCTAAAGGGAAGCACATGAGAGTCGTTAAAAATTTATTTGACTGGCGTTAACCCAAAATGGGATTAATCTTTTCGTCAAATATCACTTAATAATTAACTCGAGCTTTATGATTATAGAATTTTGATCAAGGCATATATTTTCTCATGTATATAATTATTCAATGAATAAATATTCATTAGTTCTCCTAGCCATAATATCAACAGTCGTTTTAACAGGTGGTAGCATGGTAACAAATGCTTTTTCTAGTTCTAGTGCATCAGCTAGTGTATCATATTGCCCCCCAATATGCCTAGACGAGGTACAGCAGCATGTCAATGATGCAAAGGATGCTCTAAACGATGGAAATGTTGTCAAGGCAGCATCTGAGTTAGACATTGTTAGTAGCTTACTTGATCAAATAGACGATATGACTAGTAACAATAATTCAGACTAATACTGAAAGCTTCAACATAAATTTTTAGATACTAGATCAGAAGAGCAAAACTAGGGCGGCTATTATAAAGCCATTTATTTTTTTGTCCAATTTATTACGTGGAACTATTTCTGATGATGTCAATTGTTATCATCTTAATTCTGAAATCTTAATAATTCGATATTTATTTTAATATGACATGGTAGATATAGAAGAGGTTTATGTCCGGGATCTATTCAAAAAGCATAATGGTTACGAACTTTACAAGGGTTTTTACTCTTTAGGAAAGAAAATCTATCAGGATGATGGTGAAATAGTTGATGAGGGCTTTGCTTTAGATAAGAGGCTTTAGAAATCCTGAGAGCCAAAATTATGGCTATATTGATTGAAGAATTACCCATTAAGAAAATAAATTAAACGCAAATAATCAAGTCAAAGTAGTTACCGTTAAGAAACAGAGTCTAACGCACGAGACTAGAGTTTTCATATATAGAGACCCGTTCTGATATCGGTATCTTAAATGAGATTCTACAATAAATTGATGAAAGAAATACTTAAAATTTCAATGATTAAGCCAAAGCCAACTTGTAAAATCATGGATTGAGTTAAATTAATGAGACTCCTCTAATGATATGATAAATAAAAATAAGAACTGTAATGGATGATTCAGTTATACTCTCACCGTGAGATATTCTGGACCTTTCTTAGGACTATTTGTCATTTCAAAGCAATCAAATATGCTTCCGTCATCCTCGTCAACTACACAAACATGAAAATCTTCATTTGAATCGATTAAACCAGACGGCATAACTATTCTAGTGATATATTGTCCATCCGGACTAGTGGGATTATCGTCGTACATTGCATCAATCAAATCGATATTATCTCGTGAGTATTGCGGATACTCTTCGATGTATATGCTTACATCATTAGGCCCATTTCTTGAACTGTCTACAAATGTCACCTCCACTATAAAGTTGCCCTTTTGAGCGTAAGTAGTTGGAACTAATGAAAGAACAAGCGATATTGATATTGCCAAGACAATCTCCTTTTTGATCATGATAATCTAATTATACTATCCTTCATATTTAACAATTGCGAATGATTCCCAATAGTAAGTTAGAATATAAATTTTAAATCGGTTCAAAAACTGAATTATTGTTTCATTATAAGAATTATTGATCTTGGTTTATTAAAGTTCGGCGCGTTGGGATATGGTTCAAGGTGGAATCTAATTCATACTTCATACCGGTTTACAATCAATTGAATCTATTCTTAGTGCTAGTCCTGACTATCAATTATATGTCGTTCTTATTGCGTTTCTTTTTGAACGCTTACTAAACGGATTTAGGATTGGTTTGTCGGGATTCTTTAAATCTCACTTGATTTTTTCCCTCCTAAATTATTTCTGTTATAGTGACAATAAACTATTACTCACTTGGCAAATAAGCATCCATGAAATTTGGCTAAAGTTATATAGTTTTGTTTATGTCCATAATTATTTTTTGCGGTACTTTTTTTGGTATTTAGATTTAATAAGATCTTTTCAGTAACAGGTTGCTCAACTCAGTTATATGAAATTACATACATACTTTCATGGATAAAAAAACCCAACTTTCAATTTTGTCAATATTTGTCGCAGCAGCCCTTATCGGATCAGTTGTAGCTTATGGCGATAATATGGCATATGCAGGTGGAAAGAACAAGAAATCAAACGTTTTGGAACAATTTATAGGACAACAAGGAAGCACAGGAGAAACATCGAGTTGTAGTTCTGAAGATGATACCATTGCTGGATGTAACAACTTGGACTTTACACTTAACCTAAATGGCGGTAATAGCGCCGGCGGTCAACAATAAGGAATATTTTTCCTAATTCTTTTTATTATTTAGACCACATCTTGCAATACCGAAACATCCGTGGGAATTAAGTTCTCGGTGGTAGAGGAGATCTATTACATCCCGCAAATATTTTCTAATCTAAATTAATTTGATATGTTGTATTTTTTATTTCTAAAACATATAACGTATCATCTTAATAACTTATTATCAATTATTTTACCATTATTAATTACCATATAGATATCTTGTGTATTACCTATATCTTCAAGAGGATTTGATGAAAGTATTACCATATCTGCTTGTTTACTTAATTCGATGGTACCGATTTCATCATCTAATTCTAACGATTTAGCAGCATTTATTGTCGCAATTCTAATTACTTCATCTTTAGGTATTCCTGCTTCTACAAGCAATTCTAATTCATGATGAAGGCTTTTACCCGGAATTAGTCCGAAATTAGGGATGTCAGTACCTGCCAATATATTTACGTCACTGTCATACATTTTCTTTGTTAACCCTATTATTTTACTCCAAAGATATTTTGAATTTGGGTGGTCCCTAAGCATAACTTCATAAATGCTCAAAGTAGGATCCACAGTCACATTATTTCGCGAAAGCGATTCAACCATTTCACTTATCTCTTGACTATTTAGATTAACCAATTTTAACCAGGAAAAATGATCGAAAGGCCCGGCTACGGTATTGGTTTTATAGATGCTGTTATTTTCACCTGATAAAGTATTTGGGTCAACTGGGACACCATGTGTCAAATAATCGATACCCATATTTGCTGCTTCAGCCCAGCTGGTAGAATATAAGTGCCCTATTACTCTGATACCATTGAGATGAGCTTCATCTATTGCAGCACTTACTAAATTTGGTGTTAGGCCAACGTACAATTTGATAAAGTCAACTCCCATTTTTGCTTGTCTTTTGACCTCAGTTCTTATCTCTTTTTCAGTACTGACTTTCTTTTCTACAAAAGGTATATGCTGTAGGGGAGAATTGAACAATTCTCCGGCTGTTAGAATATGAGGTCCACGAATTTCACTGGAAGATACCTCTTCCCTCAAATCTATAGATTGTTCTGTAGGCCCCCCGGGATTTCTTATAGTTGTTACGCCATAATTTAAGAGTGTACTGAGAGTTTCAACTGCTAGCGAATAATTGAAAGAATTCTTAAATACTCCTGCTACATGTGCATGCATATCAATTAGACCTGGAATAAGATATTTTCCCGTTGCGTTTATTAAGATAGCATGCGAATTATTTTTAATAAATTCATCTATGCTTGAGCGATTGTTGTCATTGTTAATCGCTATTATATTATCGATATTATTTTCATTTATTATTATGGCTACGTTATTTCTTGGTATAGAATTTACAATGTCTATAAGAGTTACGTTATAAATTATTATAATGTCACTGTTATCGTTTTCAAATTTAGTCAAGTTATTGTCTATGGGTGAAAGATAAGATAATACTATTATAGGTTCATTATAACAAACAAGTAGTAAAATAAAATTTAAAATGATACCTAGTAGAGTGATTTGTAAAGTTGTTAATTTAAACATATTTGATATACTTACAGATGTATAACGAAATATTTTAGAATTTATCTAGTTATTTGAGCATCATGTCTGTTCATTAATGGTTTACTCGATTCAAGGATCAAATTATATATCATCTTTTCGATAGAACTTACAGTCGCAGGGACTACTTATAAGTATGAAATAAGTTCAATTTCATAAAGTTTACTATTAACAATTATTACCTTATAGCAGAATACTTAGTTTGAGTGCGTGGGGATACGGTTCAAGGTTGAGAGTACAAAAATGGTTACCTGCATACTTCATATTCTAATTACATTACCCTGTTTCTGAGTCGCTCTTCTATCGAATATTGATATTTAATGACATGTTAACTAATTAATTTGGAATTGCAACAATAGATAACATATTAGATAACAAAAAATCTTACAGATTAAAATATAGCATTAGAAAAGAAATTATTAAACTGTTTAATAAAAATGGACTAGCAATACAACCTAGTGGATAAATACTCATTTGCTTTTTTTAAGGAGTCAAAATACATAATCTAGAAATAACCAAGTTTACCTTCGTTCCAAAATTACAAATCAAAATAATTTGTTAAATATACCAATCAATTGTCGGTCTACTAATATGCAAGTATTTATTTAGTAAGCAAGATCAAATTTTCTTGGCGGAATATGATTCATAAATTTTCTATGAAATTCATATTAGCTTTACTTATTCTCGCACAAATAATTTCTTTCTCATTTTTGCTTACGGGTTTTCTATATGAATACAATGTTTCAAATATCTTATCCGCCGGGATTGTCGCGTTCTTGATAATTATCTTTATGCTAAGCAATACAACTCCGTCAAGAATTATTCATAGTCCAGAAACACTCCTTTTGATATCCTTAGTGTCCTGGTGTATTGCTGAGGGTTTCTATGGATATTATGAAGGGTTTCTAGAAATAGATCCATATCCATCCGTTGCTGATTTTTTTTATCTCTCAGGATCCATTCTCTTTATTCTGTTTTTCATCTTGATGAATAAGTCATACAAGATAGAACTTGCATTTATCATTAGTTTTATAATTACATTGTCTCTAATTGTGTTCTATGTCATATATATTGCAGTATTTATTTTTGAAATCTATGAATATAGCGGTAGTATATTTGATCTAGTATTACTATTTGCATATCCAATAATTGATTTGTTAATAATAATCGGAGCAATTACATATTATTTTAGAGGAAGATCTATTTCTCTCAACAAGGATTATATTCATTGGATATTCGTATCTTTGTTTGCGTTTTTCTCCCTGATCGCAGACATCACCTTCGGCTATAATAATCTTCTTGGTGAATTTAGCAATGAAATATTGTCTGATCTGTGCTTTAATATGGGATATTTGTTATTGGGAGTAGCCATCATAATCAGGATGTATTATTTAAATGCTAACAAGAGTTACTAGATTTTTTTTAATTATATTTAATAGTAACAGTAGATGTTAAGGTATTCTTGTATATAATTATTACAGGGTTGGATCCATCCGTAGGAATACTGTTCACGGCTGAATAGAATCCAAATATTAGGATGAATTTTCAATAATCGGATAGAGCATTTAGAAATTGCTTCTTCTGTTTTAAAGATGGTCAATCTAATAAAATTGTCTTTTTTTACTTTCATACAAAGTCCCATTAAGTAGTTCTATGAAGCTCAATAGTTTAGATATAACTGTAAAAAAGATTTAGTTACGAAAATATTATAGTCACCCCCGACGAAGCTGCGAGTCGGTAATTACAGAACTTGACCTATCTAAATCTTAAATAACCTTATTTGCGATGCATTACAAAATAATTGACATAACAATGTCTACGAGTGATCTTAATCTGATTAATGAGCTAAATGACATACTTTCCATTGAAAATGCAGCAGCAATGAGAATAGCATCAAGAATAGACAACACACCTATTCAGGCGTTAAAGCAAGTATTAGAAAGGCATTTGGATGTAACAAATATTCAAAAGATTAGACTTCAAGATATGATAAGACAATTAGGAGGAGAGCCAACCGATGCAAAGGCCGACTTATTATCGTCATTCGTTTCTACCATCACTCCTACTACTACCCCCACCGCTCCAACAAGGTCTGGAGGGTATTTTCAAGAAAATTTGAAAAAAATAAAAGAGCAAAATGAGATTTTAAAGCATTCTCTGCCAGAGGACTATGAAATTGTACAATTGAGGCAAGATTTTGCGATAAATCATGATGAATTGAGGGCTTACGAATCCCTGTTAGAGAACATACAAATAATGGACTTTCCGAATAAACAAGAGAATTTATCCTTACTTAAAAAGAGTATGAGAGAAGAAGAATTGATGGTGAATTGGTTCAAAACGCATACGCCTCTGATACTTGACAGTCTTTGGCCAAAGGTAATTCACAGTACTGTGAGACGAGGTCAAAACTTTCTTCTAGGCCATATTAGCACCAAGATCCCAATAATAATCATATACGCTGATCTGGTTGGTTCAACGAAAATGAGTATGACCTTACCCATAGATAACCTTGTTTCAATAGTTAGGATTTTTGATTATCATATTTCAAACGTTGTAGATACCCTGGGTGGCTATGTCTTAAAATATGCCGGTGACGCAGTGATCTCTTTTTTTCCAACTCGTGTTGACAATCAGAACAAATATCTATCTTCAAATACCGCAATTTCATCCGCTAAATTGATGATCAATTCCATCCAAGAAGAAGTAAATTCCTTTATGCATAAAATATACAAGTATCCAGAGCTCTCCGTGAAAATAGGGATAGACGCTGGAGAAAGTGCGATTGTTCAGTTTGGTTACGATCAACACTCGCCTATTGACATACTAGGATATGGTATGAATGTTGCATCGAAAATAATGTCAATAACCGGTGCAAATAAAGTGTCAATTGGAGAGAACGTTTACAATTCATTAGATTCCAGCTTACAGGATGAATTTCACGAGCTAACAATCTCTAATCAATGGAAATATGTAAACTATGGTACTGATAGGCCTTATAAAATATATTCAATGATTTCCTAGATTACTGGAATATATGCCGCATTTACTATATATCACCACAAGTGTGACACACTACAACTAATACAAGATTGATAAAGCCAATTTAGCTTCTTACCTAATTGAACTATGCAGTTAATAATTGACATTACGTCATAAGGGTTTAGAACAAGATCATAAATATAAATTACCACATACAGTAACAGTGAGTTTCGGCGGGTGGGGATTAAGGTCAGTGTGGTAGTAGGGTTGATATCGTTAATATGTGAAACAAATTTCCATTCTTCCACCTTCCTCCAAAATAATACTATTAACTATACCTTTTAGCACAAGAGAGAGAGGTATAACAATAAGAATATTCTATTAGTGATTTTATCCTTAAATTTTTGACTTAAGAATTGAGAAGAGACTTTTACTGAACTCTATAAATTTCCTCTCACTATGGTAAATTATTATGTCAATAGAAATTACAGGTGCCAAGTAGAATGAGACAACGACGAACGCCATCGAATTTTCTGCATGCGATTGGATTTGGACTAAAACATTTCAAGCTAGCATACACAAAGGATAAACTCTACAGTAGTTTAGCACTAGCTAAAGAAAACACTTCCAAGGCGTTCAAATGAATATGAGAATTTTCAATTCAACTACTAACAATATCCAACT
>DATELO010000134.1:0-2380 GCA_035276505.1 Candidatus Nitrosocosmicus sp. | reverse complement strand
GATTGATTTTTCCAAGAAATCAATGAAATCTACGAAAAAAGTGTTTAAGCTAGACAAGTCATGCATGGAAATTGGCTCTGTTTTAACCTCAAACTGGCATTTTCCATACTCTGGATCCATATCAAACCTTGTGCTTAATTCATTTATCAGAGGATGAGCATTAACTGGTTTTGCCTTGTCATCAAGCAGACAAATTTCAATTTCTACCCCTACTCGATAGAGTTCATCCCATCGATGAAGGTCATCTTGAACTCTTTTCTTTAATCCAAGAGTCTGGTCTGCCAATGGACTAGTCAAATTAAGTAAATCTTTTAGGCGAAATATGATATAAATTTCTTTATATGCTAATTTGAATACTCTATATATTATTTCAATTATTTGAAACGATTCATGCTAATAGATTAAAGAACGATCATGATCTTGCTCTTTTCAAGTAAATTGGTATGTCAGTAACTTGTTACCAAAGCCTATATTTATATACGATAGAAAAATGTGATGATGTTGTTGTTACGAATATTGAATAATGAGCATAGGAGATTTAACGAGACTCATCAGTGGGGTTTAACAACTTGGATCTGTTTCTCACAACATCCACACTTAATTTTTTATGACACTTATAACACAATGTTCTCAAATTGTTCCCATTGTGGATAAATTCAAGAATTGTCTTGACTTTGTTGTCAAGTGTATCAAATTGATACCCCAAATGATAATAATATGATTTAGGTATGATGTGATCACACTCTAGCCAGTTTTTTAATGGTTTGTTAAATCTTTTCTTCCTGTTGAGCACGATTCCACAAATTTGGCAAGTATAGTTGTCTCTTCTAAGGACTTGATTTCTAATGTTTCTCCAATAAAAATTTGCATTATACCATTTTGTAAATTGAATGCTACATTTTTTTGAGCAATATTTCTTAAACGGTTTGCACACCAATTGCATACAATTATGGTTTCTGCATTTTTGGATTCCACTTTCATCAAATTTGTCGAATTCATGGATATATACTATAAAGTTTGCAGTCTTTTGTGAACTAAATTTTTGCGGTTCAATACTACTACTACTAGTAGTAATATTACTTTCAGAATTAACGTTAACATTTGGAGCAACATCAGTATTAGATATTGCAATTGAGTCCTGTACCACTGGTTTTTTCCTTTTTCTTGCCTTTCGTTTTTTAACTATCATTTTTTTCTCGCGTCTAGTTCAGATACCTCGGCTAAAACTTTGATAAAGAAAAAATAAAGAGTGACTAGGAAGTAGGCCATAGCCATATATTTCTATGAGCTGATCCATCTGAATACAATTGATATTCATAAATGCCTGCTTTATTAGCAAGATCTGACAATTTACCCTCTGGTATTTCATTTGCTGAAAAATAAATAACCCCCAAGTACTTTGTGATACCTTGTGAATTATCATATACCTGGTCGTATGCATTCCAACCAATTCTATCCGAATCAGCCGCTATAAAAAAACCGGTCCCCTTGGCAAATGTAATAGTTTCATCTATTTTAGAGTCTTTCTCAGATTTGTCAAAGCTAGATTCATTGAAGGCCGTTCTAGGTTTAGACTCTTCTATGTAGTAACCGATGTTATGAACAGTCTCGGTATCGTAAATTATCCCCCTCTCATAAAATATCTGTAGTTCCTTGCTTACTTTCGAATCAGACCCAGCTGAAATGAGGTTCAGTGTATTTAAAAGAATGCTACTTTTTGAGTCATAAAAAGGGCTTCCAAGTGATAAATCTCTAGTGTCTTTGTTGTCTTGTGTGTCACTTATTTGAGGAGGCAGTAATGGAGGATTTGGCATATTTGATATGGATAAAGAGTTGGTAGTTGTGGGATTGGTGGAGTTAGCGGAGTTGGCGGTTACAGCCGTTGTCTGGTTAATATTATTTGCGGCGTTTAATGATGATGTTGCTGTTGCAAATGACTCTAGTACTCTTAAATTATTATTATCATCAAAGCTAACAGCATAAATAGAAATCCCCATTACGCAACAGAGTACAGAATACCAAAGACCTTTTTTTGATGCCTTTAGAAATAATGAGTGTAACAATTTCATATCAATGAAAACTTCAAAATTATTATTAAACATTGTCAAGTGAATAAACATTTAAAACACCTAATCCAGATAATTTATTTATTTAACTTGAAGAGTGTGGGGATTGGGAAGACTCGTTTTCCAGCCAAAAAATTATTTATTGTTACTCTATTAATTATTGGAATTACTTATTCAGTAATGATGTTAGGAGTATACCTTTCATCTATTCATCAAGGACTATCTTGTTTGACTTGGCCCCTTTGTCCAAATGGCTTCGACTTTCCTCCACCAAAATACTTTTATGAGCATCTCCACAGGACTTTGGTATTTGT
>DATELO010000133.1:0-2581 GCA_035276505.1 Candidatus Nitrosocosmicus sp. | reverse complement strand
TTGCATCTGGGAGATTCTTTATTGTTAGTTTTGGATCCTTTTGCGTATACAATCGTTCTAGTCTTCGTATATTGTCCACTAGTAATTGACTTTTAGTTAGGGCATTTTTTGCAATTGTAAGGCAGGAAGAAATCCTTTTGTTATTTTGGGACAAACCATTTGTATTATTAATGTTATTTTTCTGGAAAAGAGAAGTTATAAGATCCAAGCTACTTTGTAGTATCTGATGGTAGTTTCCAATATCATGTGAGATTATATCGAACAAAAGTTCGGAGTGTTTTTTTTCTTTTGTGACTCTTTCATAATTTTCCTTTTCTTCCCACATCAGCTCAAAACAACAAACTAAATTTCTAACTATAGAGATATTTTTGGGATATGACCAATCATTAACAAAAAAGATAGTCTCACTGTCTTCTTTTCTATTCTCTCCATTATCACTATTAGTCTTGTTATACTGGTAAGGTCGTTGTTGCTTTTGCGTTTGCATCTCAATTGAAAAAGAAAAAGTATCCTGTTTGTCTCTAATAAAGAACAATGAGTTTACAGGGGTTTTAGGCAATGATGGTTTTATTGACTTACATCCAATAAAAGGAATCAATTGTTTTATTAGCTTCACATTATCTTCATCAAGTGAGCACAACATCTTAATAGTGATATTCTTATTGAGTTTCTGTGATATTACATGGTCAATTATCTTGTAGTATGATAAGAATCGTAAGGATGCAGATCTAGGCAACATTATATCCATTTCAAATTCGACTGACTGTATGAATTCAGATAATGCGTCAAGAAATTCTTTATCTATTTTTAATGAATTATTACCATTATTATTATTTAAATGCCTGTTATATTCATACATCTCTTGTATTTACTCTCTGGTATTCAATTGATCTGACTTGAAAGCCGTCACGTATAAGATTATCTATAGTGTAAGACAATTACGTATAGTGATATATTGTATTGTTCTTTATGTATTTAGCTTTGGAGGATTTGAACTGGTATGTATGTCCCTGTATCAGAAATATGCAACCATACATTAAGCGACAGATGGTAGTTGATAAATTTCCATGATTCGGAATTAATACACATAAACATAATTCGTTATTAAAGAGATCTGTAGAGTTGTTAATAGAACACATCAAAGATGTCTTGAAAATAGACCCTTTATCAGTAAAAGGAAAAGCATCGGTGATGGTGCTGCTATCGGTCCTACTCTATTAATTCATTGTTATAGGACCATCAAACAAATACATCCAAAAGCAATCAAATACATCCTAGTGTATCCTAGTGTATATAGTTCAAATAAAAATGTGAGGAAATTATGCGATAGAACTATGCTCACCTTTACAGCCAGGTAACCCTACCGTATGCGTATTGAGGCAGATACTACCGGACATAATGACAAATTACAAATTAATGGTATCATCTGTGCTAATAAATAATTATTATGTGGATAAATGATTATGTTATTCATGATCTGATTAGAAATGTAAAGTACATATATTGATATAATTAGTAACTCTCCTGAGTAAATCAACTAAAGGCCACGTTTGATTTGATTTAACGGATATGTTTAGTATAAAAGACTTGATTACTCATCAGATGAAGAGTAGAACCAAAGTCAATTTCATTTATAGGATGAGTCTAAATTACGAAGTATTCCATAAAGTTGTTCTTCACTTGTTGCTATGTGATCTGAAAAATATACCGGCCAAGGTGTAGGGACAGGATCTTTTGCAAATAATATTATTTTCTTACCCAAATTTTTTGCTACAAATATTTCGATGGCAGTACCATAACTTGGACCATTCGCTATAGCCACGATTGCATCGGAATTTTCAATATATTTCAAATCACTGTTGATTATTTTAAATGATAAATCCTGCTTATCCCTAAAGTCTTTAATATGGGAATAGTCAGTTCCTGTGTGAACTATATGATCTATCACAGAAAATCCTTTGTTCACCAAGAGAGTATATAAATTTTTTATTTCATTGATTCCCCCATATCCTATGGAACCACATAACATTATTCTCAATTTGATATCACATTAATCCTTTAATATAAGAAACATCGAGTTACAGATGATTACCTTCTATCTAATATATCTTTTTAAAGGAATATTTACTCTTCTTTGCTAGTTTTTACACAATCATTAATCTCTCAAACATTGGGCAACATACAGATTTTCTCTATGCCTTATACATCAATCAATCTTAGCATAGTTCTAGAAGCAAATCAAATCCATAAATTATGTCCATTCTAATCCATTTAGGCAATTACTTGACTATTCCTCTGCCATATAAATTCTATACGAACATTGAGCTATTCGAGAATGTCAATATATATCCTAGCATTAGTCTTCAGACCATTACCCAAATCTATTATCAAATTTCTATATTTTATTGTCTGAATGTTTTGTTGCGACATTACCAGGTTCTGCTGATTGAAAATGGTAGAAGATAAACAAGACAATCCGAGTATCTACCAAAAATAATCCCAGAGATATAGATGACCCCTCAGCTTTTGTTTTTTTCAATCTGTACTAGTATTTGTAATGATTGCAATGAAAAGTGTGTAT
>DATELO010000132.1:0-6808 GCA_035276505.1 Candidatus Nitrosocosmicus sp. | reverse complement strand
AAGAATCTAGAATATGTAAAATATGAAGTTCAAAAGAAAAAAGATCATTCGAAAAATCATGATGATGGTAAAAGTGATGGAGTGCTAGATAAGGCAAAAGAAAAAGCTCTCGAGTTTAAAGATTCTGTAGTAGATACTACTAAACAACAGTTATCGTCTTCTAACGAACAATCACAATAATTGATCATCTCACTTTTCTAGGGCATTCAGTCTTCTAATACTATACGACTAAATCTACCATTTGAGAATTATTCCTCATGTATTAATAACATACTGTATTAATTATTTTAATGAAAAGTCATTATTAAATTAAATCAAATTAGATATATCACAGCTCCTTGGTTTTGTTTCTATTAACAATATATTTTTTGAAAAGATACATTTCATCTCTAAATCCAGTATAATGCCAATAATACTTGTTAACAAGCATTGAAATAACAAACCAAATTATGCTATTTACCACAATGGCAAATAAGAATCCATAATAATACGTCATTATAGCACCTGTTATTGTTCCTCCTATAAGAAAAGGAATTTGACGCTTTAGAGTTGATTTCAATATGGCATCCATATCTATATGGCACTGTTCAACATCGTTTTTAACACTCAAATATATACAATATGATTAAATTGTATATCAATTACTATTGCTTTTCCCATTTAAAAAGCAGCAATTTGATACGAAACTATAATTTTATAATCAAGTCAATCTAATCATCTCTGAAGTCATAAATATATATAAATTAGATGTAATCTAAATCGTTCTGTTTCTCAGGAAAATAATAGATCTTTATTTTTTAATTTCTGAATAAACATTAATAAGGAAAAATGGTCATGCTTCCCTATTCAGGGTATGAGAATTTGAATTGTTAAAACGACAAAGATCGACGTATTATTAAAATTCTTGTTATATAGATAATAATGTCCTTTTACAAATAATATGTCTACTATGTGGGATATATAATTTGTTAAATTATACAATATATGACATCAGATTATGATGAGGGTATTGAGTGGAATAAAGTAATGGAAAAAGAAGCAATGGGTGAAAACGGCTTGGACCTTGGAACTATTAAACAAATAGAAGAAGAATATATCATTACTGAAATGGGGGGACTTACCAAAAAAAGGTACAAACTTCCAAAGTCTGCTGTAAAGTCCTTTAATGGTGTATTCTTGAACTTTCTATTAAACGAGTCAGATGTATCGGCTTTAATGCTAAAAGAAGATAATGTGAATATGGATACCGACTCTAATATACAGTCAGTTGAGTCAGGAGTTCAAAAAGAGGAAGAAGAAACTTTAGTTCCCTTGATTGGCGAGGACCTAAACGTAACCAAAAAGATAATAGAGGATAATGTTAAAATATCAAAAGAACCTCTCAGGGAAACAAAAACCATACAAATCACATTAATGCATGAAAAAATTACAACTGAAAAAATAGCAATCGGAAGCAATGCTAATACTTATAATAGCAAATCCAAATCTGTTGCTAGTCCAAACAACAGTGTGTCTTTAGGGGATGAGATAGATTATGATAAAGAACCTGCTACATATTCTAAGGTTGAATTGTTGATACCTGTAAAAAGGGAGGAGCCTGTCATTACCAAAAGATCTTTTGTCAAAGAAGAAATAGTAGTAAAGAAAAAACCAGTAACGGAAACAAAAAATATATCAGAAGAGGTAATAAATGAAGAAATGGAATATGTCAACACGACAGAGTAAAGACACTAAAGTCAAGTTTTTCATTTTTTGTTTGAATAATATCCAAGGATTTATTGTAATCTATTCTTTCATTGAATTGACATCTTTAACTCCTACCCAAAGTCAAAATGTAATTTTTGCCATTTACCTTGATTAATTTTTCCGAGACCAATTATATAAAATATTAGCAGGTTAAATAGCATATTAAACATTGTATTATTGAAATAGGTGAAAGCTAAGCCGTATAATATAAAGCGCTTATTATCTAGGGCTTATTTTAGATACTATAATGTTATTTCTTTAAACAAAAATTTGCTTATTTCAGGCATTGTAGGCTTGACGTTTAGTATCATTGTTTCACATTTTTTAATAGATTATGCCGTTGATTCAATTGTAAACTCTGCACTAACGGTTACGGTAGGTTTTATAGCATATAAAACAATTTTTGCGCTTCTCTTTCACAATGATAACAAAAAAAACTATACAAAGAGGATGTCTGAAAAGTATAACTTTAGACTACTAAAACATATTTGGATTAGAATCTTACTTGTTAGTTCTGTATTTGATAGTATAAATAATATTACAAGATTTATTCTTATGATACAGTTACTAAATTCAAATTATTCAGCCATCGAGTCAACAACATTTTCATCAGCTATCGCTTCCCTAATATCTTATTTATCTATTAATATAGTTGTAAAATATACTCGCCTCTACTATCTGAAAAAATGAGATAATTATTCACTCTGTAAAGATATTTGAGTACCTGTATAATAACTATGATGACTAAGCGAAAAGTACGTATATTTATTTTTTTAAATACTGATACTGTAATAGATATCAAATATGTTTGCATAGTATATCTTAATAGTAGGGCATAACTATTACTATTACCATTTCAAGTACTAATTTATGTATGTATTAATACTTTGTTGTATAAATTATTCTATGAGTTCAAATATAGATTGGAATGATACTATTAAAAAGGAAGCCGAGGGCTTAAACGGCGAGGATTTTGGAGAAGTACAGGATGTATCTAATGGATTTGTTTTAGTTCAGAGGGGCATCATCAACAAAGAAAGATTCCTGATACCTCAAGGGCTGGCTGAAAGCTATGACGGCGATATTGTAAGGTTTAGCATATCAGAAAATGATATGTTAAACAAGTATCGTGAGGGGGCTGATGTAGAAGCAGGGACAGTAGATACCGAACAAGATATGACAACACAGGATAATGTACAGAAGACCGTAGAAGAAACGATTCCTTTGACAGAAGAAAGACTTGACGTGTCAAAAAATGTCCAGGAGCAACAAGCCACAATAACAAAGAAACCTGTGACAGAGACCAAGACCGTAGAAGTCCCAGTAACTCATGAGGAAGTATCGATAGAAAGACGGGCACCTTCAGGCGGAGAAGGTCAAGTCGCTACAGAGGGCCCTGTAACTTCAACACAGGAGATTAGCATTCCACTCAAAAAAGAAGAAGTCGAAGTAACTAAATCTCCGTATGTAAAAGAAGAAGTCTCAGTCACAAAAAAACCAGTTACGGAGACAAGAGAGGTAACAGAAGAAGTAACCTCTGAAACGATCGATACGGAAGATTCAAAATAAAGGATTAATTAATTTTTGACCGTCTACATTCAATACCGAGAAATAAGGGAGGTGCAGTTATACTCATGCCTGTAAGAAGATGGATAGTGTCATATTTAGCTAGTAGAGGTGTTCAAATGCTAATTAACAGGCTTATGAATCAGAGAAGGAGGCGGTGAAATGTTTAGTGACTAATGGTTATAGCATTGGTAATAGAACGGCAGGCGACCTTTGCCTGCTTCAAATACCTTAACCTGCTGCAGTTCAATACCAAAGGTGTATATTATTACTACTATAAATATTTCTTAACACAACCAATTAGAGATAAAAGTAAACAGAGTATCTTAGTATTAGTTACATATTTCACATAGGATGAAAATTATACTCATTTATAAAAAGTCTTAAATCATTTTGTACTGTTAAGCATGTATGAATTATGTTAGTGACACAGATTCTGAGTCTTCTGGACTTAAGATAGCATCAGAAAATAATAAAGCTATAAAGGAAATACAAGATAAGCTGAAGGAACTAGTACCTTCTTTGGATAATTCGATCAACCTGACTACTATTAAGGACCTGGAATCACGTATATCTAATTTAGAGCAAAAAGTAGATCAAATTCTTAAGATTCTAGAATCTAGAAAGATTAATTGAAGATCACTTTATTATTATTAAATAGTATATTCTTTCTTTCGTGGGCTTTCTTCCCTCTGCTATCATTATCCTTCCATGTTGTAAGATCAAACACACTTTTGAAATGAATTTTAATTCAACTTCATGTATTAAAAGTCACAACCATAATATCAAAATGAGAATAAATTTGGATAAAAACATTCTTGCGTTCATGGGATTATGATTTTAAACAATAGATATGAAGTATGCTTGCCAGTAATATTCAATGTTTAACCTAAATTAGATGTATTGGTCTTATTTCATCCAAATATTTTATGGCTACTGGTGATATAGATTTGTTGCTGCTGCTGCTGAGGCCTTGCCTCCTCCTCCTCCTCTGTCCCGTTAAGTAGTGTAAGACATTAAATAAATCGACATCTATACTCAGTGTTTCCCATAGCTTTTGTTGATATATTTATAATATGTTTAGATAGTAATAGCATGAGTTCAAATATCGACTGGACAGATGTCATTAAAAAGGAAGCAAGAGGATTAAATGATTTTGACCTTGGAGAAGTCCAAGAGGTTTCTAACGGGTTAATCCTAACTCAAAAAGGTATTGTGAACAAGGAAATTTTTAGTATACCGCAAAATATTGTTGTAAGCTACGATGGAAAAGTATTGCGATTCAGAATCTCGGAAGAAGAGGCTACTAGCAAATATAAAAAATATTTTGAAAGAGATCCAAATGAGATTGGTTCAGATAGTGCTGAATTGAATAATAAATCACCAAAATTTGATACTCCCAAAATTGATACGGTAATTGATAACGCAGTTGACGATACCTTAGAAGAGGCATTAACACAGCCAACGGCAGAAGAAATGGGAATCGAAAAGAAAGTCCAAAAAGAACGAGCAGCTTTAGTAGATGAAACTAATTCTAATATTACCAGTACCGATGGTAATCCTTCCTCGAATCAAACGAATGATACAGAAGATACTCCATCCGACTTGGACGAGGCTAAACAACTTGGAGAATCGATAAACTCAAAAGAAGATGCATCAAATCCTTTGAAAAAGGAAGAAGCTGGAATTTCATAATTCCAAATTCTGTATACCATAAGAAGTTTGTTAATGGGTATTCCGAATAAAGAATCATCTAAATGGCATATCCATAATCTTGCCATTAAAATCATAATGATTTTTACACCATTCAAGCGATGTTCTTATAATTTGTTATATTATGCATACTATGTCTCTCAATAATAATGATAATAGAGTAGTAATTATTACTGGTTTAAGTCAAGGGATAGGGCAGTCAATTGCAAAAGATTTTTTAAAATCTGGGGCTAACGTTTTGGCTAATTCACCAGATGAACAAGAGTTAAAAAAATTAGTTTCAAGTACTTCAGACTTAAACGGTAATAATAATAGAATATCATATCTTGTGGGCGACATTTCTGAAAAAGGATTTGCTGATGTATTAATGGAAGAAGCTATAAAAAAATGGGGTAGAATTGATGTTTTAATCAATAATGGGAAAATAACTAATAATCCCAAGATAACAAGTGATGAAGAAATTATTCCTGAAAATAGGCTGCAACTACAACAACAACAATCTCCCTATTTTGTTCCTGAAGAGTATCAAACCTCAGATCCATTGATAAGAGGTATATATTATTGTATTAAAGCAGCAGTAACTAGGATGCTATCTAATAATGAAGGCAACGCCACTATTATCAACATATCGTCTTGTCAGGGATGTATGACCCAACAATCTGTCAATTCCTATAGGGAATATAATTTTGGAGTAGACCCATATGTTGATTCCATGGCTCGAATCGAAACATTAACAAAGTCAATAGCTTTAGAGTTAGCCGATAAAGGAATAAGAGTCAACGGAATTGTACCTGGTCTTGTATATAATGATATAAATGAAGAATTAGTTGAAGATGCAAATAAAAGGAATTACAAAGAGAATGAAGTTCCTTTAGGAAGGATTGCTAAACCAGAGGAAATTTCTAAGGTAGTCCTTTTCTTAGCTTCAAAGGAAGCTAGTTACATAACTGGAGCGATGATCCCTGTGGATGGAGGTTTAATGTTAAAGCGTCCTAATTATTTCGTGGAGGTAATTTAGTTATACAGTATGTAACAATCTACTGACTGTTCATCTAAAAGAGTGCACTTTGTAAAATAATAGATTTGTTGCTTGCTTCGTTTATGTCTAACCGTGAATCATAATTAAATAGTATTATCGTTACGAGTTTCTTAACTAAAAGAGATAAATATTGTGATGGGTAGGGTTTCGATAACTAAGAAGAAAATTGTGATTTGTTCTTCATCATCTTCAAATCTATCCTAAATTTGGTATTACAGCAAAATAATAGATTTGATTTTTACCTGCGAATCGAAATAATTTATACTGTTGATCTATGTATTTGTAATCCAACTTATATCTGCCAATTCTACCTTACTTTTACTTATAAAAGAAATTATCATTGAAATGTTTTAATCGACTTTAGGTATATGTTATATGCCTAATATAGTATGTTAAAAATATATATTTGTATTAACAATGGGCGAAATTATTGACAAACTCAAAGATAAAGCTAAAGATGTAAAGGATGCAGTTGTTGACACTACAAAAGATGTCGCAGACAAGACCAAAGATACTATTGATCCATCATCTGATAGAAATAACCAATCTTATTCTTCTTCTGCCGGTGGAGATAGAAAATACGAGGAAGGCGGACCTGGAACGGATGTAAGTAGAAATGATGATCCTCTAACAGAATATAGAGATAAAGAACCTATGACCCCAGCTAAAATTAATGCAGGTGAACCAACTGCAGTAAAAAGAGATCCAAGTGATCAGAAAATTACTTCATCAGGCGAAACCGGG
>DATELO010000131.1:0-10603 GCA_035276505.1 Candidatus Nitrosocosmicus sp. | reverse complement strand
AATATTTTGTTAGAATATTTTACAATTGGATTATTTTCTAATGTTTAATAACAAAAAAATACTAATATAGGATGTCCTGGAATGACTGCTAATTCAAGTATTGATTTCGATATTTTATTTAAAAAGAGCTTTAGAGAACTTGGGATTAATTGGGTCGATGACCTTGCAAAGAATGATGATTATTTTATAATGATAATGAATGATTTTCGAAATTTGTTTCCTGATGTTAAGGTTATAGATCCGTACATAATCTTGTTAAAAACAATAACAATTATGATCCAAAATGAAAAGTTTGTCTTGAAAAAAAACGACGTATATGATTTCTTTATAATGTCATACAAATTCCTTGTGGATCATTTGATTAAAAAACAGACCAATTCAATTCCCTTTACAGTTTCCACATATGATAATATTGTTTTCGAAATTTGTGACGACCTACTACGTAATTATGATAATTTTTCAAATAATGTAAAAATTCAATTCCCGAATCTTCTTGTCGATATAATGTCTATCATATTTTTTAAGACCGACCTAGAGGGTAAAAAGATATCACTTTTTCAGTTAAAGAATTATTATGATTCTAAAAAAACCTTGCTGATGTCTCAAAAGTACTCTTATGCAAGTCGAGATCTAGGTTCTTTACCAGATTTGTCAAGAAACAGACCATTAGGGCAGTTACGTCAAGCTTCAAATAGCATCGAGGATTCTTCAACATCAAAAAATAACTACGTTGTTTCAAAAGGAAATAGCCGTCAATTCTCTGCCACTAACCATGAAGAAAATAAAATATACCCGATAGGGGAAATAGCTTATAAAATATCACAAATCATTCATAGAGATCCGTCGCAGGTTAAGAATTCTTTGTCCGCATTGCCTGTAAAAGAACTGCAAAAACTATATGACATATGCAATAATTATAACAAGATACTTAGGTATGGTAAATTAACTGAATTAAAGGCTTTCAAATCAGAGATCGAATCAGAACTTGGACGTTCCTTGTCCGATAAACAAATTAGACATTCCCAAATCTCAATTAAAAAGGTCCAATTTTATATTGAAAATATATTAGATGGTAAATTTGAACCCCATTTAACACATGGTATTAACCATGTAAAACATAACTTTGAATATGGCTATAGATTAGTAGGATTAATTAGTAATACAAAGTCAAAGAATAAGAAAATCGAGTCTTAGATTCTACGTCATATTGGCTAGACCCGTTATTTTATGCATTATATGTCCGCCCTGGTATTATATTAATCTTGTATAGCAACCGCTCGGATGGGTGATCCAGAACAATTCTTGAGTTTGAGGGGCAGCGCTACCAGGATAAATTTCTTGTTTAGTAATTTATGAAGGTTCATAAGATTTTCTATAATCAGGATATTGTTTTCACTAAATATTTTATGGCAACTGAAATCTTCATCTGTGGCCAGATCAATATTTGGACTATCTATTCCTACAAGATTTATTTTGATTTCTGCTAAATATTTAGCTGCGGCCTTAGAAAGGCCTGGATTATTGGTAAAATATTTACTCATATGTTTGTATTTTGACCAATTGGTGTTAATTAATATGGAATCGTTTTCTAAGATTTCATGATTTTTGAGGTCACTAATTTCGATTTCTTCACCATCTTTCTTTTCCATTTTAAGAACTTTTATCTTTTCCAGAACTATTAGTCTCTCAAGAGAAATCTTATCAATAGTGTTACCAGTATTTTTAAAATGATATGGCGCATCGATATGGGTTCCTACATGGGAACTGCAAAAAATTACCTCAGATGCAAATTTATGAGATTCAAAGTTTGACCACTGCAATAAGCTAACCTTTGGAGAGCCCGGAAAGACTTGGATTTGCTCATCAATTTCTTGTGTTAAATCGATTATCTGCAACTATTTTCAAGAAGTCTTTTTACATTCACCTTATTTAGAATTATTCATAATTCGTGAGAATTTTGGGTTTTCTCACAATTAATTACAATTGGACTATAAGATCACGTCTTAAATTCTTTTTTTTATCTATTATTGTTAAAAACAATAATACGTAACCTTTTAATTAATTCAAGTTTTATTTTTTACGTTGATAAAACTTGTTTATAATATTAAACTATTGATTTTTATGTTTACTCTTACACTGGTGTTATCTTTTTCATCTAATTATTATTCTGACTATTTTTCTTATGGAGCTTATTCTAAAGCACTGCCTTCGCCATCGGGGCCTACTATTAACGATGAGGGATTAACTGTTGAAAAAGTAGTTTCTGGATTAACCTTTCCAACAAGTATGACATTTGTGGAAGAAAATGACATTTTAGTTACTGAAAAAAATACTGGTCTAGTTAAGCGGATACTTGATGGTCAAATCCAAGATAGTCCTTTGATTGATTTATCTGTAGCGACCAAAATAGAACGAGGATTGCTAGGGATAGCGGCTTCAAAACATCCTGATGGAAAAACATTTGTATTTCTTTCATATACTGAATCTGGGAATGACCAGGATGGAAGTGATGTTAAAGAATATGTTGATCCCTTAGGAAACAGATTGTATAGATATGATTATGTGAATGGACAACTAGTGAACCCAGTTCTTTTGTTGGATCTGACTGCCATTCCGAATAATATTAATAGAACCGATCATAACGGCGGTAAACTTTTGATCGGACCGGATAACAATGTCTATATGATAATTGGGGAAGTTGGCGGACACCGAACTCAAGCACAAAATGTAGAGAATGGTCCTGCACCTAATGGATTAGGCGGTGTCCTCCGGATTACTCAAGACGGTCAGGAAGTAGATAATGAACCTATTTTTGGAGGCGAACTTCCATTGAGCATTTATTATGCTATGGGCATTAGGAACAGTTTTGGAATAGATTTTGATCCTTTGACAGGGAATTTATGGGACACCGAAAATGGACCTACGTCTGGGGATGAAATAAATTTAGTCTTTCCTGGTTTTAATAGCGGATGGTCATTGATTCAGGGTTTCTCTGATGATGATCTGCTAGGTAACGGTGCATCACCCTCCGATCTAGTGATTTTCGGAAGTGGAAAATATGCAGAACCTAAATTTGCATGGCATATCCCTGTCGGTCCTACTGCTCTAAAGTTTCTCAATTCAGATAAATTGGGAAAAGAATATGCAAATAATTTGTTTGTTGGCGATATAAATAATGGAAATTTATATAGATTCACATTAAATGAAGCACGCGATGATATAGTCATAAATGATACATATGTCGGTGATGTAACTCCTCTTATAGATAAGAGGGTGGATAACACTGTTGAAAGCAATCCTATAATTTTTGGACAGGGCTTTGGTGGAATAACCGACATTCAAATTGGTCCCGATGGTTATATGTACATATTAAGCTTTACAGGCGATTTATATAAGATAATTCCTACATCTCAGAGTACAGTACCAAAAACTCAATCTTCATCACAATCTGGTGTTGTCCCTGAAGATTCTATATTGATAACTATAAACGGTATAAGCGGAGATAATTCATATTCTCCAAATCCGATTACCATAAAAGCAGGTGATATCATAACTTGGTATAATGCAGATACTGTATCACACACAGCAACTTCGGGTTCTGACACTGATCCGGATGAAGGTGAATTGTTTGATTCTGATGCAATCCTTTCAAAACAAGCATATTCATTGCAATTCGATAATGAGGGTATCTATGACTACTATTGTATTTATCATCCATCGATGGTGGGAGAAATTATTGTTGAATAAGAACAATATTTTCACACACATTGTAGGATTTTAAACCTTACATATCTTAAACTCTACCTACCTAACTAACCAATTGTTATTCTAAATATTCAAAAATATAACACCGTTTAAATATTAGGTTATCCTAATAATTAGGTAAGCCTAAATGATGTTCTCTGATCAGCAATATTTATTGAACCACGAAAATAAGAATGCCTCAATTCTCTTAAAGGAATTATTTGATGGATTTTCATATAAAATAGTAATGTCAACCATAGAGGATTCAAAAACCGTATTTGAAATCTGTAAGGAAAATGATCTACCAATCAGCTCTACTTACAAAAAAATTAGGAAGCTTAAGGACCTGGGACTTTTATTCATTGATAGAATTGTAATAAACGAGAAGGGAAAAAAAGTTGTATTTTATAAAAGTAAGATCCAGTCCGTGGAGCTGATATTAAACAAGAAACAAGTCGTCTTACAGTTAAAGAAAAACGAGAAAAATTTGCCACGCTCCTTTTCACAATGAGCTTTATCTGAAATATTAATTTGTTAGCAAGTTCCAAATCAATAAAGTTAAAAAATAATACGGTGTAATTATAAACGTTGACTACATATTCAAAAAATTCTGGGCTTCCTGAACAATTGTATGTGGGTACAGCGGAAGCTGAGCATGTCGAAATGTATCTAAAGGCAATGTGGTCTATTTTGGAAAGTGGACAAGAACTAAAGGTAAGCTCTATAGCCAAGATCTTAAATGTAACTCAACCATCAGTCGTTCAAATGCTTCATAAATTAAATGACTCTCTCTTGATCGATTACAAGAAGGGTTCAATAGTGACTCTTACAAGGGAAGGAGAAAACATTGGAAAACAAATGATACGTAACACAAGATTATTAGAAGTACTAATGAAAGATGCACTCAAAATCGATGTAGATGAAGAGATGGTTTGCGGCATAGAACATCATATGAAAGAAATTTTTACTGACGCTCTTTGTACTTTATTAAAACATCCCAAAATATGTCCCCATGGTTATCAAATACCTGAGGGAAATTGTTGTGTCAAATGATATATAATCAAACATTTTTAGTCCCTTGATGAGTGTCATTACTTGTGCTGCATAGACCCATTGCCGTATTTGATTCGGGCTTAGGATCCTTATCTGTTGTCAGGGAGTTAAGAAAGATTATTCCAACTGAAGACTTTCTTTATTATGCCGATAAAATGAATTTTCCATATGGAAGAAAGTCAAAAAGTGATTTAAAAGATATAATTGTAAAATCAATCAAATTTTTGGAAAAATATCAACCAAAATTAATAGTAATGGCATCAAATACTCCTTCAATCCAAATATATGAGGAAATAAAGAATAATTTCTCAATAGATATTATTCCAACTCGTCTGCCTTTGAAAAAAACTATAAACCTTAGTAGAAAAAAACACATTGCAATAATGGCTTCGAAAGGTACGCTCGAAAGCAAAGAATTTAACTATCATATAAAAAAAGAAGTACCTCAACAATTTTTTGTAGAAAACATAGATTCTTCAGAAATAATTAGCCTCGTTGAAGAGGGAACATTTTTGTTCGATAAGAAATTAACATATCAAAGGATTAAGGAAGTGATTAAACCGCATATGGATGATACGATCGATGTAGTAGCATTATGTAGCACTCATTTACCAATAGTTAAGAACTATATTGAAGCAGTTTTACCCTCAATTAAATTAGTAAATTCTTCAACTGAAGTTGCACGCGATGTAAAGAATTATCTCAAATATACAGGAAACTTGAATAAATATGGTAAGGGCAAGCTTGAGATCCTTGTATCTGCAGACAAGAATAATTTTCAATCCATCCTCCGCTCTATGGGAGTTCGAGATATAATATTTGACGTATCATTGCAACTTTAGCATCTTTTTGGGAGCATTTAAATTACATGAAATTTATGAAATATTCGTTTTTAGAGTTTCTATGAAGAAGAGGATATAAAAAGTATGAAAAAGATTCGAATCGGTATAGACGTAGGAGGAACTTTTACCAAAGCCGTAGCAATAGATGTCGTCGAAAAGAAAATCCTTGGAAAAAAATCTGTTCCAACAACTCATTCTTTGGATGGAGGCGTTTCGATTGGTATTGTGAATGCCTTATCTACGCTAATTGAGATTTGTAATATAGACCATGAAGAGATAGAGTTGATTTCTCATAGTACAACTCAAGCTGTAAATGCATTCCTTGAGGGGGATGTTTCAAAAGTTGGTATTATAGGAATGGGAGTTGGAATGGAAAAAACAAATGTTGTGAAACGAACTCACATAAAAGATATATCTTTGAATTCTAATAAATTTTTAAAAACTTGTTATACTTTTTTGGATACTTCTAAATATTTAGAAGGGCCCGGTATTGTCAAATCTATAGAAAATTTAGTATCTGAGGGAGCTCAATCAATAGTTGTTAGTGAAGCTTTTGGAGTCGATGACCCTAGTAATGAGCTGTTTGTTATGAAACATTCAAAACTTCCCTGCACGGCGGGTCATGAATTGACAGGAATTTATGGATTGGAAATTAGAACTTTGACAGCAACAATTAATGCCAGTATTCTTCCCAAAGCTACAAGCACTGCAACTTTTGTAAAGTCCGCTGTGAACAAGCTTGGTATTAATGTACCTGTAATGATAATGAAAGGCGATGGTGGCGTAACTACGCTGGATTCTTTTTTGCACAAACCAATAATAACTGTATTATCAGGTCCAGCAGCGAGTGTTGTGGGTGCGTTACTGTTTTTGCAGGTATTAGAAGGAATATTTATAGAAGTTGGTGGCACCTCAACCAATATTAGTATCATTAAAGATGGTAAGCCAGAAATGCGCTATGTGAACATCATGGAACATCCTACTTGCATAAGATCACTTGACTCTAGAATATGTGGAGTCGCCGGTGGTTCATTGATAAGAGTTTCTTCAAAGAGGAAAATTATAGATGTTGGTCCCAGATCCTCGCATATCGCAGGAATGGAGTATTCATGTTTTGCAAACCCCGAAGATTTATTAAAAGGTGAAATTGTTACTATTAGCCCATTAAATAATGATCCTAATGACTATATTTGCATTGAGGTTCCAGGTGGAAAGAAATATGGAATAACTAACACATGTGCTGCGAATGCATTGAATCTTATCCCCGCAAATGATAATGCCTATGGAAATACAGATGCCGCTAGAATTGCATTTACTAAGCTTGCGACTTATTTAGGGGTGACTCCTGAGCAAATTGCTAGGCAAGTTATTGACGTTTCTGTTTCTAAAATTGTAGATTATGTCCTCCCAATGATCAAAGAATACAAATTATCCAAAAGCAGAGTTGTAGTTATAGGTGGAGGGGGAGGAGCTTCTGTTCTGGTTCCTATGGTTGCAAAAAAACTTAATTTTGAATACAAGAAGGCAGATTACGCAGATGTCATATCTTCAATTGGAGTTGCTACTGGGATGATTTATGAGGAAAAAGAAAGAACAATTAATAATCCTACTCCTGAGGATGTAACTCAATTGATAACAGAAATTAAGGAAGAAGCAATGCGAAAGAATGCCTCACCAGATTCTCTTTCCGTTCAATCTGAATATGTAAGTGATAGATCAATACTAAGAGTTACTGCAATAGGTAATGTTACTCTCGATTTAAATAACAATGGTTCTAAAGAATTGAGTGAAGAAGAATTGTTCGGAATTGCAAAAGATTTATTTCAATATCATGGAAACGTTTCTCTGGAGCATAAACTAGGTAATTATTACATTTATACCAATTCATATAAACATAAAAAGCTATTCTTCAATACAAATAAACAATCTATACTTGTTTTAGACAAATATGGTAGAGTGCGTCTCTCATTAGACAATGGCAGATTAATACCTCATTCGTCCACGATGTTAATATCTGATCTCCCATCCATTATTTCAAAATTCTCAAATAATTCTGATCTAAGTCCAACTGTTCACTTACTCGATGGATTTCAATTGTTAGATTTTTCTAGCCTTAATGCTAATGAACAAGTTATTCAAGCAATAACAGAACAGCTAAACAAAATAAATTCGGACGTTCTGTTAATAATAAAACAATAATCGTTTGTTATTCGAGCAAGCGCATAGCACAATTGACTATACTACTGCTCCGATCTACCTCTATTCTAAAGTATGATTGTCAATAAGTAATTAATTATTAGTAATCCGATGGTTGAACATTTTTAAGATTCTCTTTTTATCTCAATGATGTCGTGAAAGATTTAGCGGTTTTACCTGGGCCATCCTCAATAAAGTTAGGAACGTCTATTGCTTCAATCTTAAACGTTGACCCTGTTGAAGTTGAATTGCGAACTTTTTCTGATGGAGAAAGTAAAATAAGAATAAATGCGAACTTGGTTAATAAAAGATGTATTGTAATACAATCCACTTTTCCTCCGGTAGATTCCCATTATTTACAAACTTTGATGATGCTCTCATATTGTATTAAATCAGGTGCTGCAGAGGTGATACCAGTTGTGCCTTATATGGGATATGCGAGACAAGATCGAACTTTTCTAGAAGGCGAAGTCGTAACCATGGCTCTCATAGCAAAACTTTTTGATTGTTTCCGTATCAATAACCTAGTCACTATTGATATTCACAGTTCCACAGCCTTATCTTGTTTTAACTCGAATGTTTTTAATATTTCGTCCATTCCATTGCTTGCTAAATATGCGAAAACCAATTACAATCTGATTGAACCCATAATTGTATCCCCGGATCTAGGTGGAGCTATGAGGGCAAAGTTGTTTTCTGACATCTTAAAGACTTCCTCTATAAGCTTAAGGAAGGAGCGCGATAGACAAACGGGAAATATAACTATTGATGAAAATCTTGATATTGATGTTAAGGATCGTGATATAATATTAATAGATGATATGATATCAAGTGGCGGAACGATAATGAAAGCAATTGATGTTTTAAAGAAAAATGATTGTAAAAGAATTTTTGTCATGTGTGTCCATGCCTTATCTGATGAAAAATCATTGGAGGCTTTGCGAAAAACTGGGATTGATGATCTGATATCTACCAATAGTATTCCTAAATCATGCTCAAAGATAGATTTGAGTGATGAAATTGCTAAAACCTTATGTTCGATTTTAGACGTATAGATAATTATTCTCTGAGATTGATTATGTATGGTAAGTCTTGATGTAATATTCTTGGGTACCTCTGCAGCAATGCCTACGGCAGACCGATCACTTTCATCTATAGTAGTAAATAGAAATGGAACATTACTCATTTTTGATGCAGGGGAAGGTATGCAATATAATTTTATCCGTGCAAACCTTGGGTTCAATAAACGAACAATGCTATTTATTACTCATTTGCATTCAGATCATATTTTGGGTATTTTAGGCTTTCTGCAAACACTCTCACTTCAGGGAAGAACGTTACCAATTGATATTTTCGGCCCTGACCCTTTGCATGACTTCATATCCGAAAACATAAGATTACTGCATATCAGGTTGACGTTTAGAATAAATGTACATAAAATTTCTAAATCTCAAGGGATAATAGTCGAGGAAAAAGAGTTTAAAATATTGTATTGTAAATCCGAACATGGACCTGATGTTTGTTCCTATGCTTATTGCGTAGTTGAAAATGATAGGCCGGGAAAATTCGATATAAAAAAAGCAAAAACACTAGATATTCCCGAAGGAGAATTATATAGTTTACTTCAACAAGGAATCGATATTGTAGATAAGAATCGAGTAATTCTTTCTAGCGAAATTGTTGGACAAAGAAGACCTGGTAGAAAAATTGGAATTTCAGGAGATACTCGACCATCTGAAAATCTTTGTAATTTTTTTAAAAATTGCGATTTACTGATATTCGAATCTACTTTTTCGTCCAGCGAACTATTAAAGGCAAAGGAAAGTTTTCATTCTACAGCTATTGAAACTGCAACCCTAGCAAAATTGGCATCGGTTCACAGATTATACTTGACTCATTTTAGCAGTAGATATAAAGACTTGGAAGTATTGTTAAATGAAGCACGTTCTGTTTTCTTTTCTACCGAAATCGCCTTTGATCTGGAAACTGTTTGTGTTAACTATAGAAACTAAAATCTAAAAATTTTATCTGTAATGTGCGCGTATTAACTAATTCTTTCAATAAAGTTCTTTAGTAATTCTTTTTTGTCATTAGACAATATCATACAAGTTTCAACTAATTCTTTTTCAATGGTTATTTGTTTAGAGATTACCTTTTTCAAGTTTTCAATATCGAGAGTATCCAATCTCTCGATATCTCCACGATTATAGGCAACGATATATTCATTAATTATTTTTAAGATGAAAGAAGGTGCATATCTTGATAACAATAATATGCCCTCGTTGATTATAGAGGTATTTTCGTTTCCAACTGTACCGTTTAAATTTGAATTCGATATGTAAAGTTCTAACAACTTCATGCGAAATCTAATATCTCCTGTCTCTTCGATAGTTGAAGCAATTATGAGCCCTGTGTTGGTTAACTCGTAATAAGGTATTCCCTCTATTTGTAATGCTTTTGGGCCTCTCTTGGTTGGCAATCTGCCACCCTCTTTGACAACTTTAGCGGGTATTAAAACTTCATCAAGATCTTTGAAAATTGCCGAGTAAATGTTTTGCCATGCAATTCCATATTTTCTTGCCAAGATATGAGCAATAGAAGTTCTTGTTTTACCACTAGGATCCTTTTCTAATGCAATATGTGCAATTATTCCTCTCTGTCGCTTTGATTCTCTGGTAGATTTTGCTTGATATGTCTTAAAAGTATCAAAAATTGCAATATGACTACCTCTCTTCAAAACTCTTTTTTATATATGCAGGTATTTATAT
>DATELO010000130.1:0-3025 GCA_035276505.1 Candidatus Nitrosocosmicus sp. | reverse complement strand
GTAGTTGGTACTAAAGGGAGGACTGGATTTAAAAAATTACTTTTAGGCAGTACTGCCACATCTGTTGTCACATATGCCCACTGTCCTGTTTTGGTTGTAAAATAATCAGTATATATGTTAGTTAACTATTTACTGAAAAATTCCGGTTGATACTTAAGTAAAAAGAGGTTTAATAACATAGTTTCTTGTTCAAAATGATCTGTATTTGAGTTTTTAGCGTTAACTGTGATAATTCCTAGAAGAAAAGACTAATCATATAATGAGTTCACCTATAATTTGTTACTAACGTTGCCATTCATTACAAGATGGTCATGCATAAAAATTTTCAATCTGTGTTCTTATTTTTTTCTTTGTCTCTTAATATAAAACTGATCCTTCCATTAGGTTCTAAGCGGGCAAATTTAATTTCATTCACATTTTCAATTCCAGCAAGTCTCATTTCAATTTCAAACTCCTCCTTATCCATTTTTGCCTTTTCTAAGCCGTCTTTTCTTATTTGACCATAATCTACCAAAAGAATTGGAATTGGTTCAACTTTTTCTCTGAACTTTTTACTTTTCAGGGTAAGGTAATCAATTATCTTGAAAAATATTACTGCAATTATGACTGCCATCATTGCCTGAGGGATTGATATTTCATTATATATCATAGGATCTCCTATAGCAGAACCCAGTCCTACTACAATTAATAGTCCAAAAGGGGATAATTGTCCTATACCTTTTCCTCCTAACCATTTGACAATTACAAAAACTAGTATCGCTATAATCGAAGTCCTAAATATCACAGACAATATAGATGAAGGGTCAGGTAACAATGCACCCAATATGGGGTCTTGAGACTTTAGCTGGGGCTCACTACCTCCTGCCCCTCCTGCGCCTCCTCCTCCGCTTTGTCCCATGTTTTGTTCGGGTGATCCACCTTGTCCTAGTGAGGAATTAGATATTGTCATGGGCTGGGTGGAATAATAGACTGTCCTATTGGAATTGGTTCCTATTTGTTGAGTAAGCACGTTCCCTCCATTAAGAATTCTTTCTTGATTAAGTAATAAATCGGATTTCATAATAGACAAATTACTGTTAATTTGATAAATCTGATATCCAAAAAACGCAACCACAAACCCTAATACAGCAATGGCTATTGTAATAATTTTGGTGCTATTTTTCAATACAACAAATTTGATCTTGTATGTGTGTTAAAGTTAGTGCTTAAATGGTTGATAGGCAAAATCCATAACTTGATTAGTGATCAAATTTTACTAACAATTATAAGAAATTCATTATGTAGCCTTTCTGGAAATGACTTTTATTCAAAGTAAATTGTAATAGTTGTTTCTTTGTATATTCATAAATTAAGAATTAGTTAAAAAAGAGTCTAGCCTAAAATAGAGTTATCATACTCTTTTTACAAATCAAGAATTGTGACCTAGAAATTTGTCTTTGACAGTCCTTCATTGTTATAAATTTTGTTTACAAAATAGATTAATGAATGATACTCAATCAGTTGGCTTGAGTTTTATTTCCGAAAAATTATCAAATACTATAGATAACTTTTGGATGATTGTCAGCCCAAATACTCTCCTTAATCCCTTTGATTTTGTTCACGTTGAAAATATTCATGATACAACCACAATCGGCATAGTTAAGGAAATTAAACGTATATTTTTAGATTTAGATTCATTACCAACCAAGCATTACTCTTCACAACTCAAGTTGGTTTTAAATCAGCAAGATTCTTTTAACTCAGGTATCACTGTTGCAAATGTCGATGTGATATCCAATTTTCCTTCTATTGAAAAAAAATCTCTCGATAAGACGGAACAGATCGATTCAAAAAAAGTCAGACCACCCCCTATCAATATGCCAGTACAAGAAGGCAAACTTGTATACTTTGCAAGTGAAAAAGAGGTACGTATTGCACTTGGAATTCCTCAAATGGAGAATCCTATTCCTGCTGGATTAATTACCATGACAAATAATACCAAAATACCTATAGACTTGGATATATCCTACTTATTTGGCCCTGATACGACTCATGTAAACGCAACAGGTATCTCAGGTAACATGAAAACTAGTTACCTGCTGTTTCTATTGCAGGTAATACATAACAAGCTTGAAGATGAAGGAGTCTCAATTATCATGTTCAACACAAAAGAAAAAGATCTACTATATGTTGATAAAAAGAGAGACAAGGAGATTTCCAAAGAAGATGAAGAATTGTTAAATTCTCTTGATTTGCAACTTACACCTTTTCGCAATGTTAAATATTTTCTGCCTCGTGGTAGGAATGGTAGTCCAAATTCAGCACACGTGCCAGAAAAAAATGTAACGACTTATTCTTATGAACTGGCTGATGTATATGATAGATTAGACCTGCTTTTTTCCTCTGATTTTATGGTTGACCCACGACATAATATCGCAGCAATATTGAATTATATCTATGAAAAATGGCCAATGTTAGGCGATAATGAGAATTCAAAGGATCCTAGACGATTTATGAGTTGGACTGATCTTTATAGTTTTGATGATTATCCAGAAGAGATCATAACTCACAAATCTACATTACTAAAGTTTCAGGGAATGATACATAGATTTCGCAAACCGGCCACTCTCTTTGTAGACAAAAAAGTAACTAGTACTTATTTAGGGAATGAAATTAAGAAAATGAAAAGAAATGAGGTGATGGTAATAGACATTGCCAGGCTTTCTACCCTTGAGGAACAGGCCTTTGTAGTAGGTGATGTTATAAAAACAATTGATGAAATGTATTCGATGGGAGAAGTTGACTATTATTCTTTAGATGAAAAAAGAGTTCGAGACTCGAGTCCTGGAGATTTGTATGAGAAAAAGGGAAATAATAAGAAAAAACCAAAGTATAGCGTCATCCTGCTCGATGAGGTTAATAGATTTCTTCCACATCGAATTCCAAGTGGGAGTAGTATGGGTGGCACTATTGGCGGTGGTGGCGGTGGCGGCACTATTGGCGGTGGTGGCGGTGGCGGTATTGGTCGGTCCACCGTAGGCGAAGA
>DATELO010000129.1:0-9434 GCA_035276505.1 Candidatus Nitrosocosmicus sp. | reverse complement strand
TGCTTAACCTTAAGGACTCTTTAATCCTGTCGTATCGCTTACTAACTGATTATAGACTGGTCAATTATATAGATTCAATTTTTGCCACGAGAAAAAAATTTCTGATGGTTGATCAGATATAGTATTTACCATAATAGCATTCTTGTATAATAGAAACAGGTTATCAATGGTAAGATTGTGTTTATTATAAGCCTCATCTAATAGTTTTGTGGTCTTATCGCCTCCCGATTCTCTTAGCTGTATATAATGGGAATTTGCCAAGCCATAACGAATATACCTACAGGGATCAAAAGGTCAAGTGACGATTTGATTTTTCATTTTTATATTTGAGACCACTCTTATTTCATATGACATCAAATCACAAGGTGGCTCTAGTTACTGGGAGCTCTAGTGGAATAGGCCATGAAATCGCATTAGTACTTGCAAGGAACGGGTACTTTACTTATGCTTCTATGCGCAATCTGCAGAAAAAACCCAAGTTAGAGTCTTTTAAGAATGAAGAAAACTTGCCTCTAGAGTTTGTTCAGCTGGATGTAACTAATGAGGAATCCGTCAGAAGTGCAGTCCAGAGCATACTTGATGATAAAGGTAGAATTGATGTATTGGTAAATAACGCTGGATATGGGCTAACTGGAGCATTTGAGGATATTTCTATTGATGAAATAAAATCACAATTTGAAACAAATTTTTATGGTTTAATAAGAACAACTCAATCTGTCCTTCCTATCATGCGAAAACAAAAATCAGGTATCCTTGTCAACATAAGTTCAGGTGCCGGAAGATTTGGTTATCCCATGGGTTCTGCGTACGTCAGTACTAAATTTGCAATAGAAGGATTAAGTGAATCTTTATCATATGAGGTAGAACCTTTTGGTATCAAAGTCATTTTGATCGAACCGGGCATGATAATGACAAACTTTTCTAATGCTTCTGTTATGGCCAAGAAATCTATTGATCCTGATTCGCCATATGCACCGTTAATGAAGAGCATGGAAAAAGGAATAAAGCAGTTACTTGAAAATGCATCTTCTTCACAATTGGTAGCGAATATAACATTCGGAGCAATAACGTCCGATAAACCAAGACTGAGATATTTGGCAGGCAAGGATGTTGAACAATGGGTAGAGGCTAAGAAGAAAATGACTGATGAAGAGTTTCATAATATGATGAAACAGATATAAACTATCTTAGGAAAAGTAAAGACTTAACACCTTTCTCTTTATTTTTTAAACTATCTTATTTGTTCTGGTCATTTAGGATCTACTATTCATTACTATGGTAACAATATACAATTACTGAGATTTCTTACTGTTGATCGATATATGCTGAATTATCGATAATGGATTAGAAATGGAATTACAAGATTTACCATATCTTGTAAAGAATAATCGTCATAGTTGCAACCACATAATATAATAAGGCCAATTTGCTTAGTAGGGTTGAATCCTATTACGCTTGTATATCCATCTATAGATCCCGTATGCCATATTACTTCTCTTCCAAAATCGGTTGTTACTGTCCAACCCAAACCTATGTAGTCTTTAAGGGATTTATTTTCGGAAGATTGACCAAATGAGTGTCTTATCAGATGGGTATCCTCGATTGGGATCTTAAGTTTGGTCTGCATCAATCCGATATTTGCTGACAGATACTTTAATAGATCATTGGCTGTAGAATACATAGCACCTGCTGACTGTATTGTTTCGGGTACAAATTCCAAACTCACCTCTTTTCCTGTGATATGACCCTGAGCATATCTAGATTTGATCTCCTCGGGAACCGATACTGCTGTTGTATTCATACGCATACCGGTGCTATTCATCGCAAGAACTTTAAGAATTCTATCTTCCACGAGTTGATCAAATGAAACATCAGCCTTTAGAGATAAAAGGTGACCCAAAATACCCATCCCTATATCAGAGTAGTTTGCTTTTGTTCCTGGTTTACTTGATAGGGTTGCATTTGATACAAAGTCATAAACTTGTTGTGTAGTGTAACTGTGGTTTCTAATCCAACCTGTTGGAAAATCGGGGAGTCCAGAAGTATGTGTTGCTAGATGTTCTAGTGTTATCTTGTTTCCATTAAATGAAGGGACTATAATCTTGTCGGCAGGCAGGTACGTCTCAATAGGATCATTTAGATCAACTAACCCTTGATTTACCATATCTGCTAGTATAATAGCCACAAAGGTTTTCGATATGGATGCTATATCAAAAACAGTATTTCCATCAACCACGGTCGAGTTAATTTTTGATATGTTTCCATATCCTGAGACTTGAGTGCCATTTGGCGATACGATACCGACAACAATTGGTATCGAATTACCCCAGTCCGACTTAATACCATTATTCGAAAAAGAAGAATTATTTGGTAGTGGCTTATCATATACTATTTCCTTAAACTTTTCTAAAAGTATCTGTGATATGTCACTTTTAGAGTGGTATTGAGAATTATTTGATAGAAAAATTTGGGTATGTTGGCTATTTGCCTCCTGAAATTGATTTTGAAAAGTTTTAGAGGAGGTAACAAGAGATAACATAATTAAAGTCGACAAAAATAAACACAAACATAATTTTTTGTAAAACAAATATCTTTAACATTTACTTTTTCATATATATAAAAATTCAGGATCTCAAGAGTTTGTTTTACATCCATTTATGTAGAAATTCTGAGGTGTAAGATTCGTAAAAGACCTCGATCTATTGAAAGTTATCTGTTATTTGCCAATTCCTCTACAAGAGGGTAAATTATTGAGAAAATCTGAAAGTTTTTCTACTGTTTTAGTCTACTTATTCATCTTGTCTCTGAATATTGGTTGTTCTGGATGGAGTTATGACGGTTGGAAAGGCAATTTTTATCCAAAGAAAATAGAAAACACGGATTATCTTTCTTATTATTCAAAATTCTTTAAATTTGTTGAGGTGGATTCTACTTATTACCATATACCTTCTAGATCTACAGTTAGAGGGTGGAAAGACAAAACACCTGCAGATTTTAAATTTTCTTTGAAATTTCCTAAAATAATTACACATGAGAGGAAACTAGAGGATGTAATAAAACCAATATCGGTACTATTCTATTCTTTAGAACCCTTGATCGATAAGACACTTTCGTTACTGATACAACTTCCACCTTTTCTTTCAGAGAGGAGGGGCTTTACCTCATTGCAAGATATGGTACAACACCTTGACAAAAGATTCAGATATTCTTTAGAGGTACGACACCCTTCGTGGTTCAATGATAATGTATATCAATTTCTAAGAGAACATGACATTTCGTTAGTCTGGAGTGTAAGGGACAAATTGCAATCACCTTCGGTCATAACATCAAACCAGGTCTATATCAGATTCATAGGAGATAGAAGTATCTCCGAAAAAGACTTTGGTAAAACAGTAAAAGACAGAAGAAAAGAAATGATTGAATATGTCAAAAAGGTTAGAGAAACTCAAAATGAAAATTCAAATATATCTGATATATTGATTGCATTTAATAATCATTTTGCTGGATTCGGCCCCCAATCAGTGAACGATTTTTTAAACCTTTTGAATCTGCCCGAATCAGATTGGAAGAATGAATTGGAAAATTATAAACATTATCCCGTTCAATCAGGGGAAACCCATCAATCGAGTTTATCTGATTATTCTATATAGGTAATGTTGCCACACATTATTAAGCTAGCCTGAATTGCATTATATTTCCGGCAGACAAATTCCCGGTATGATCACATATACAGCATAGTCTCTCTATTAATAACTGGGATGCTGATTGAACCCACGTTTATATTTATTTACTAATTTAGAGATATGGAGAATATCTTACTCATAATGTTGTTTATTGCCAAACATATAAAAAGTATTTATTTAACATCTATTGTTAATATTTGTGCGGATAGCAACGTTTAACGTTGAAAATATGTTCGAAAGACCATTGGCGATGAACTTGTCGTCATGGGATGATGGTAAAAAGGTTCTTAAAGATTATGATGATTTGACCAACCTGATTCAAAATAAATCATATACCGAACAAATTAAACTAGAAATCTTAAAAATAATGGGACAGCACAAAGGGTTGTTAGCAAATCATACAAGCAAATTCATTTCCCTTGTAGAAGTTAGAGAAAAGTTGGTAAAGAAGCAAAAAGGCGAGTATGTAGTTGTCCCTAACGGTAGAGACAATTGGATAGGATGGTTTGAGCTTAAGAAGGATACTATCAAGGAAGTGGCAATTGAAAATACTGCCAGGGTAATCAATGAGTTAAAAGCTGACGTGTTGTGTGTTGTAGAAGCAGAGAATAGGATTTCATTAAAGCGCTTTAATGAAATGATGTTACCAAAATTAAACGGACAGCCATTCAATCATATAATGCTTGTCGATGGTAATGATGAGAGAGGTATAGATGTAGGGATAGCAACTAGGAAACCCTTTGAAATTAAATCAATGGTCAGTCATATTGATGATAATGATAACGATGGACAAATTTTTAGTAGAGATTGTGCAGAGTATCATATTTCTACTGGATCGGGAAAAGACTTGGTAATATTGATCAACCACTTTAAGAGCAAAGGCTTTGGTAATCAACAAAATAACAACAAAAAGCGAAGACGACAAGCAAAGAGGGTCAGAGACATATATGATGAACTAGCCAAAAAATTTGATTATGTAATAGTTGCAGGAGATCTAAATGATACCCCAGACAGCGCTCCTCTTAAACCTCTCTTGGGGGATGGATCAAATTTGGTGGATGTAATGAAACACGACAAATATGTCGGTGATGGTCGACCAGGAACCCATGGTAATGGATCAAAAGGAGGAAAACTAGACTACATTTTGATGTCGCCAGAACTTGGAAAGAAAACTAAGCTAGGAGGTATAGAGAGACGGGGAGTTTGGGGAGGAAAAAATGGGACTCTTTTCCCTCACTTTCCAGAAATAAAATCGGCAAAGGATGCAGCATCAGATCATGCGGCATTATGGATAGATCTAGAGCTATAGGTTCCACTAATCTCTTTCTAAAAAATTATTTATTCGTTTATGAGGTACTTAACACATTTTTGATTATCTCTATCTATCTCTATCTCCAACCTTTGTAAGTAGGAGCAGATAAATCATTCCCAATCATGAATAATTGTAGGTAGATCATAAGATTTCTATAAAATGTAGACTATACTTTAATTTGGACTTTTTCATGATATTCTGATGTGTAAAGATACCATCAACATGATCAAAATATAAATTCGTGTATTCTCCGTAACAAAATAGTAACAGATATAGAATATTAAAAGAAACTTTAACTATTCTGTCATGATGGATGAATCAGTTAGAATTGACAAAGTGTTTGATAAACACATAGAATACGAGTTCGAAAACGAAGACTTGGATGCAACTATGACTACTATGATCAAAGAGCCTTATGTCCATCACGTTCCTACCTTGACTGGAGGAAAGGGTTATAGCGGAGTTTATAATTTCTACAAAAATCATTTTATTGGCAAGATGCCCAAGGATATAAAGATAAAACCCATTTCAAGAACAGTAGGTCAGGATCAGGTAGTAGATGAAGTTATAATCAGCTTTACTCATGATAGAGAGGTTGACTATATACTTCCAGGTGTTAAACCTACAGGAAAATATGTTGAAATACCTCACGTCGTGATTATGAAATTTATCAAAGGGAAAATATCCCATGAACATATATATTGGGATCAAGCGTCTGTTTTGGTTCAGTTAGGATTACTAGATCAGAAAAATCTACCTATAATAGGAATTAAGCAATCAAAACGACTAAAAGAACTTGCTAGCAAGGATTAGAGTCGATAGTCTTGGTGATTATCTATTGAAAAAGGATCTGGATTAACTAAATCTCTCATCTGATTAAATAAACTAATGCCTAATCTTCCGTTTTTATAAACGGATCAATTTTTTGCTCATCTGAATATGCCTTGCCTGTATTGTTAGTATCTTCTTGCCTATGAGCGTGCTGAATGTGTTCATCTAGTTCAGCATTATTGCGTGCAACCAGACCACATATACTACACCTTTCTCCATCAGTAGGTATTTTGCTTCTTGAATTATGTTTAGACTCAGAACTTTGGTCTATTGTTGGTAAATCTGATCCTGGATCCGAACCCATGTCAAAAAATAACAAAGTCTAAATATTAAACCTTTTTTACCTTTATGCATTTAAATGTGCTTAACCTGGTTTAATTAATATTTGCGGATTACTAATTAATTCAAACTCAATACCATTATTTCTTGGCGATATGTCCCAATTAGACTTTCCTTTATAATGGTAGAATACATAAGTAACACCTAGATTCATTTACAATGACCAGAAAATCATACCCTAGAAAATCATCTATACTACAAATTATCGTACAGATTCACGAAAAGTAGAATAAATGAAGATCATTTTCTCTACTAGAAATCTAATTGCTGATAAAATAGTTTGATACCTATTCATTTGGGATTTATGATATCTACAATCACTTTATCTCACACATTGATAATATTTGGTCTTTTAAGTTTCTATAGTGTATCAACATCAGAGTTGGTTCTATATGCTAGCTCCTCAGATAATATCATTAATAATAAACTCAACATATCTCATTATCCTGATAGAACGTCGATCCGAGTCCCAATTTCGAGCACTCAAGTAGATATCGTAAAGAGTTTTAAGAATTCATCTGGATTTTACAAAATTAGATGGAACATTAGAAAATAAGGGTGAGATATTCATTTCAGACATTCAAGTTACGAAGAATTATAAGATTCCCTCGGTAAACGATACCACTTTGATTTGTTATGAGCAAAAAATAGTAAATTGCCAGTACAAGTCAATTGATAGTCAGTTATCTTCAAAAAGTCTTTTCTTAAATATACCACCTCCACTACCACCAGAAGTAACAAGCCTCAATCCCACTTAGTATGCCGAATTAAGTACTTACTAATTTATTTTATCCTAATTCTAAAACTCATTGGATCATTATTTTTCTCTCCTACATCTTGTTCACTCTCTATTTCCTTTATGACAACACAAGAGGATAGAAATGATAAAAATTACTTGTGATAGATAGAAATTCATTTATTCAGCAAAAAATTATTGTATTTTATAAATGATACCATCAATTAAACAGCAACCTTATTTCAAACAAATAAAATTAATTCTGGTGATATCAACAACAATTCAAAAAATAATTAAGAACTGCGGATTATACCTCTTATTTTCTCTTTCATTTCAGAAGTCATGTCTTCTTCTTTCATATTGTGATCTTTTTTGGCGTGTTCCATTCCATTCTTCAATACTTCTTCCTCAGTTTCACCTTTAACTATGAAGTCACAATCAAATCCTGCTTCTCTACAGTTTATTGTTTTCATTAACTAATAATTAATTTACTATCTTATAACTACCATGATAAAAAATGCCTTTAGAGTAAATTTTTTCACTCTTATTATGCATTTTATTTTTGAAACAGAACTTCCAGTGCGATGTTGAATACTTGCTAAGATTATAATTCTTGTGTCATTATTAACATTAGTAAATTATGAAATACAATGCTGAGTCAAATAGTAGATATGATTTCAATTCCCATCAACTAGAGTTAAATCGTATAGCATTCTACGTTAGAATCCTTCTTGAGTATCAGTTATTCTTTTTAGAATAAATAGGTCATTATTGCTTAGAGAGGATAACCAGATTCTTGATTGTCCCTCTGGTGCGTCATATTTTGAAGCTAAAGCTAATTTACTTGGAGCAAATGTAGTAAGCTGCGATCCCCTTCATAATAATTGCATAAAATTATTCCATAAAGGTCGAGAAGATATTTAGCATGTAATAGACATATTCTCATCTATACACTTGGGATTTTTACAATTCAGTAGAATGGTAGAGACAATGGCGAACACTTGAGCTAATGAGATTTAAAACTGATTATTCTTACAAGGAACGATCTTGGAACAATACAAATTGTCTTGGTCGGAGATAGTAAATTCCTAATAATATTAATCCGGTCTAGGTAGCTCTATTATTGTATGTAAAAATTCGATACAAATGATATCGTCAAAGTTAATAGTACTACAGCACTTGAGCATTAATTAATAGAGCAATTCAAATTTACTTGTTATTCATTTACTAAGAGAGTATCATATTCTCTTTTTCTATTGGTATCTGTATATACCAATAATTCTTGTAAGAGGGCAACCCATAAGCATCTCATACAATATGGTAATTTTGCTCTAATAATGAATATGGTAGGATACAAGAGAAAGTTAATTAATACTATAATTGATACAATATTAGACTGTAAACAAATTGTTGGTTTGTTTTGATCAAGGCTATTAATCATGAGGTCATTAAATAATTGGTGGGAAATAATATGAATGATTACGAATTTTATGAGAATTTGAACATATCTTGTGAAAAATGTGCTAACGATAAGGCATTCTTGTGGTTTGATAGAAATGAAAAGGTGTATTTGGTTAGTTGTGATAACTGTGGTGTTAATGAGAGAAGTGAGAAGGGTACATCGACAACTAATGCAAAGACTAAAAAGCAGATGTTTTGCTGTGAAGGCTTTAAAGAATTCTCAAATGAAGAATTATACATTGATAAAAATCCTAGAGTGTTTGAGGTCAGAAGAAAACTTTTTTATCATTTTGAAAACAGTCATAACCCCGTTGTCGAACAGATAAAATTTTGTCCTTTCTGTGGAGTCAAGTTCGATGTTGTTGGGGTAGGGTTAGATAACTAAACGGTAAGACTCTTTTTTATGACATCAAATATTCTGATGAATCTTTTGGAAATATGGAATATGAAACTGATTTCTTAATCTCTGAATTTGGTTATTCAGAACAAATTATATGTTCTTGTTGCTGAATTGACAGAATACAATTATTTTTGATAGGCCTTATATTATTTGGTCTACTATAAAAGGTAATGCCTGAGCAACAGAAGATTGATGAAACCATTGAGACTGGAAAGAATTTGAGTAAGAAAAAATTATCCAAAATTGAACAATCATCGACATCTTTGGAGAACCAACATGATGCTGTTTCAGGAAGAAATTCAGAGGATGATCCTACTGACATTTTAGAAACTCAAGATGATCTGTAAAATGAGTTATCAAACTATTCGTGACTATTATAAATAAAACTGATTTTTAATTTTTATTAAACCAAGAATGCAAAAAAGACCTTGATATTGAAGTCAAAGATTTCAAAAGAGTATGATTAAGCTTTTCTAGATGCTATAACAATAGAACATATGCCTGAAGATTATAAAACAACCTTGAACCTAGAGGATGTAGATATATCTATCTCAGAAATTAGCGATGGTATTTATCGGATTTGCGGATTAGTAGATACATATGGAATAACTTTTAACCAATTTTTGATTGATGATGAAAGTCCAACCTTGATTCATACCGGACCTATGGGGA
>DATELO010000128.1:0-27245 GCA_035276505.1 Candidatus Nitrosocosmicus sp. | reverse complement strand
ACGACTAGAAGATGCTAAAAACTTGTTCAATAGCTAGTTGAAAATTCAGAATAGATTTAGAATTAAAACAGATTTTTGATACACTATATGGTAAATAAGTTTTTGACCTTTTTGCTTTATTGAGTATATAATAACAGTAGCTCAAATTTTCTTTCATAGATATTAAGGAATTATTTAACAATAGATAATCCAGAATTAGGATTGACAAGTTTGATGTGTATATTTGCTATTAAACTTTTAACATGAACAAAAATCAAACAAGCTAGATTTCTTATATAAAAATTTATACTGTTGGTTTAGGTGATAAATTTGGTATATCTGTAATTGGTTACCATCCTCCGCTAGCTTATAGAGTGTTTCTACGCTATTAGATAACAAATTCCGCTATTATTGCCAAGTGGTTCCATCAAGCTTAGCGAACTTCAAAAATGCCTTGTTTTTATCCAGTTCCTCAGTTTTAGCATTAGTGAGATTAGCCTCGACAAATATTGTCTTATCCAAAATACTGCCACGTAGATCTACTCCCTGCAAATCCGACCACATAAAATTGGTATTGTTTAATTGACTTTTGGCAAGATTAGAGTCCTTGAGTACAGAGTACATTATCAAAGCTTCAGACATATCTGAACTCTCAAAATCGGTATTTGTTAAATTAGCTTGCACGAAATTAGTACCATTAACTATTGAATTTGAAAAATTACATTCAGTGAAATTTATACCATTAAGATATGCATTAGACACGTCTTTATTTGAAAAATCAGCGCCGGTATAATCTAATTTTAACGTGAGATTTTTCATACGCCATTGATTAAATTCACCTACTTGCTCCTCAAGTAGCAGTATCAAGCCTTCATCTTGTTTGGGATCAGACATATAGTATAATTTATTTTTTATAGAATCAATATTAATTTGTTGATTTTATTTGTTATTGTAGTCTTCAAACTGATGAGATAGAATGTAAATATAATATAGTTAAATCCTACTGCCTTTTTCTTTGTTTATTTACAGTCTTTCTCCTTTTTTTCTCAGAATTATTATCCGCCTGTCAAAGTTGTAAACTTGTTTGTTCTTTTTACGTGGGATATGTAGTCTAAATTTGCCAGTGCTATCATGGCAGACTCCTTTACCTCTTCACTCTTGTCATTGAGTGCCTGTTCAAGAGTTTTTCTAGATTCCTCTGATCCTATAACACCCAACGCAACTGCTGCTTCATGTCTTACAAAAAAACTGGGATCATTTAACACTGCTTTTGATAATGCCTCTATCCCGCTCTTAAGCCCCAATTGGCCCAGCGAAAATGCTGCTTCATGTCTTACTAGCTGATCTGAATCATTTAACAAGACTTGACCTATAGAATCGATAGCTTTTTCTCCAGAAATATCTGCCAATATGCATACAGCTCTAGTCCTTATTACCAAATCATCATGATTAACTAACTTTTTAAAATACTCTTCATCTTTATTATCAAAATGTTGTTCCATTTCCATCAACAAGTCTAATCTATTATCCAAAGCAGATTTAGAAAATTTGCGACGTTTTATAATAGTTTGTAAATTTCTCTACATGGATAATTTTGTAGGATTACCGTTTCATGATATGAGTATTATAGCATCAAGGAAGTCTATCCTTTATTGTATCATATACTAGCTTTTACTTCAAAGTGCGAGAAAAAAAATGGATATGGGAATTGAATCTACAAATATAAAATACTTTATTTTATCCATAAGTATAACATGCGTGTAAGATATTGGAGACTCAACCTAGACGAATTAAGAAATGGAACATACCCTATTGATAATGCAAACCATTGGGAGATAAAATGTTTACAAGGCGAGCATGAGCATTTTGGAGTATATTGGTATAGATATGGCACTCCTTTTGATAAAGAACCAGTAAATGGCATTTGTTTTTACTTCAATGAGATACCATATGATAAAGTACAGGATATTGCAAACTTTCTAAATTCAAAGTACGGTGGAAAAATACTCTTCAGGTCGACAAGAGGATTTTTGCAAGGCTCAAAAGAATTTGCAGATAAAGAATCTATAGCACAGCTTGCAGAGGAATTGAGTTCAAGATATAATGCACCCATTGAAATGACAATCGAATTTGAAAGAATAGATAAAGAGCAACAAGACAAGCTCATTACTTTACCAGCCGGTAAGGCGCTACCCATAGTAGGTCCTGATTAATTACTTTCAATCGGTTTTATAAAAAAGCAACAATCAAGATACCTATATATTATTTGAATTTTACCGTTTAATTGGCCTTGCAATCATGAGTAAAGATAAATCACTTGTAGAAAAAAAATTAAGAGGTTCTGGAGGATACGCAATAGCAAAGATAAGTGATGATGAACAAAAGAAAGCAAATTTGGGCGGTCCCGAGCTCTTTTTAGCAGGTATTGGTAGATTAGAAGACGACAGATTCAAGAAATATTATTGTAATAAATGTGAAAAAGAGTATCAAGGAGGACCCAATATTGAATTTGAAAATCCAAATGAAGATTTGGGTGAAAATATAATATTAATTGAAAAAGGGGAATACAAATGCAAAACATGTAACTATGTAATAGCCCAGTATAGAAAATTTAACGAGTCTAATAATGAAAAAGAAGATGATAAGAATTCCCAATCAACTGATTATAATAATAGAACAAAAGGAGAAGAAGAACAAGCACAGGCATCCTCAAAAACAAAAGTTGCAAGCAAATCAGAAAATACAGTTAAAGATGAAGAACAAACTTCTTCTGTTGTTGAGGTAGCTGCTGCTGCTGCTGCTGGCAATGACAAAGGCATGAATTCAAAATCCGACTATGTTCAAATTGAAAAAATAAAAGGTATGCTAACATATGATCATAATGCACGATTAATAGGCAGAGTGGATGAGATAGGTTTGAGAAAAACATCAGACGGGAGAGTAGAATTTAGTTTCAAAGTAAAAGATTCAGATAATTCCATAAGTGAGATTGCATGGAATAGGATCTCTAAAATTGGAGATATAATTATTTTATCATCGTCATCAGGCTCCAATACTGGTAACATATCAAAAGACACTACAAACATCAATACATCATCATCAGATTCAAAATCGCAGGGAAAATTTTGCAGTAATTGTAATTATAGCAATGAAGCAGAATCGGTATTCTGCGAAGAGTGTGGCAAAAAATTGGAATAATAACTATTTTTTTAATCCAATTCTCACATCTACTACTCTTGAGCCGCGTCCTTCTTCTAACACTAGCAGTGGATTTATGTCAAATTCTTCAATTTCTGGAAAGTCTACGAGTAACTGAGAGAGTCGCAGCAGGCAGTCAACCACAGATGCGATGTCAGATGATTTTTCACCCCTAGCTCCTTTTAGTAATGAAATTGTCTTAATAGATTCGATCATTTCTAGAGCTTCGGATTCAGAAATGGGAGCAAGTCGGAAGTTTACGTCCTTTAAAATCTCTACATAAATGCCACCTAGTCCAAACATCAGTAACGGTCCAAATAATTTATCTTGTTTTGCACCAAGGATCAACTCCTTAGAATTTGTAACCATTTCCTGAACCAATACACCTTCAATTTTTGCATTTGGATTGTAATTCTTTACATTGGATAAGATTGTAGTGTATGCATTCTTAACGTCATCTGGATTCTTTAACCCGACTTTTACACCACCTGATTCTGATTTATGTATGATGTCTTTGGATGATATTTTCATGACTACAGGAAATCCTATTTCTGTTGCAGCCTTAACAGCCTCATCCTCGCTATTTACCAATATACTCTTTGGAACCGGAAACCCATATGCTTGAAGCACTGAATAGCCCTCATCTTCTAGGAGATTTGTTCGTCCCTGATTAGATACACTTGATAAAACATTCTTGACCTTATCTTTATCAACAGAAAAGGTAGGTATAGACTCCTTCTTTCTGTCTAACCATTTACCAAACTTGTACATAGAATCTAGTGTTCTAATTGCAGGTTCGGCATACATAAAGTGAGGTACATTTCCTTCAGATAGTATACCCTTATTTTCAACCCCTTCTGCCAATCCCATCAAAGCTGCTAGCATAGTTTTTCCACTATCCTTTGATGTGCGGATTATTGTTTTTGCCAATTCATTATAATCTAAAGTTGCAGATGGAGTACACATCGTTACTACAGAACCAACGTTAGGATTGGATAATACTTCTACAAGTACTTTTTCAAATCTATTAAAGTCTGCATCGCCTACTATATCAACTGGATTTCGAGAAGATCCATGTGGTGGAATAACTTTTGATATGTTTTCTCTTGAACCAGAAATATCTGCCATTTGTATGTTATATTTCGAACATGAATCAGTAGAGATAATAGCAGGACCACCTGCATTAGAAACTATAACAACACCTTTGTTATCCATTGGTAATGGCTGTTTTGAGAATGCAGTGGCTAATTCAAATAATTCTTGCATAGTATCAACCCGAATCACGCCTGCCTGCTTAAACACAGCGTCATAAACTTCGTCTGCACCCATTAATGCACCTGTGTGTGACATTGCTGCTTTGGCTCCTTCAGGAGTCCTTCCAGATTTTAGGACAATGATTGGTTTTTTCTTTTCCAAGGTAATTCTCTTTGAAGTTGTCATAAATTTACGTCCATCATGAATGTCCTCTAGGTACATCACAATTACTTTTGTATACGGATCATCTTCTAATAATTCAAGAATATCAGTCTCATTCATATCGACCTTGTTTCCCATACTGATTACTTTGGAAAAACCTATTCCTTGTGCAATGGCATCCTCTACTGTAGCAGCACAAATAGCTCCACTCTGTGAAACAAGGGCTATTTCACCATGTTTAGGGGTAATTTTTAGAAATGTAAGATTCATTAGATTCTTATCGGTTAAACTCATAATTCCAAGACAGTTTGGACCGATTATCCTTATTCCATATTTTTTTCCAATATCTTGAACTTGTCGCTCCAGATTCGCACCATTTTCATCAACCTCCTTAAAGCCTGCAGAAACAATAATACAAGATTTAATATTTTTTTTACCAATTTCCTCCATAACCGCAGGAACAGTTCGGTTTGGAGTGGCTACTACCGCAAGATCAATGTTGTCGTCAACATCAAGTACGCTTTTGAAGGCTTTGATATCAAAAACCGAAGAACTTGAAGGTGTGATTGGATAGATTTTTCCCGTGTAGCCGTTTAAAATATTGGAAAAAATGGCTTTGCCGACTCCAGGTTTTTCGGAAGCTCCTATTACAGCTATAGAAGATGGTGAAAGAAAAATGTTCTTTAAATTTTCATTTTCATTTTCATTGCTCAATAAAAAATTTAATAGCATATGGGTATAAATATATTAAAAAAATTTAGTTTTTATATTAAAGAAATATTTATCATCAACATACTTTATGTCTTCAAATAATTTGACCATAGATATTGATACTCAGGGATTAATAACAGATCTACAAAAGCTAATAAAAATACCAAGTGTTTCTGCAAGAAAGCAAAATTTGGAAGAGTGCGCAAAGGAAATTGTTGAAATGATGAAAGGAATAGGAATAGAGGCAGAGTTGTTATATCTTGAAAGTGATCAGAAAAGCATTCCTCCAGTAGTATATGGAGAGGTCAAATCAAAGTCAAATCCTAACGGTAAGACTTTATTATTTTATAACCACTACGATGTTCAGCCAGAAGAACCTATTGATCTGTGGGACTACAAACCATTTGAAGGTAAGGTTGACGGAAATCGAATTTATGGACGAGGCGCCTCAGATGATAAGGGCGAACTAATAACTAGATTAAAAGCGATAGAATATTTTCTAAAATATCGAGGTGACGTACCAATAAACATCAAGTTTATAGTGGAAGGAGAAGAAGAGATTGGAAGTAACAACATATCAAAGTACCTCAAAAAATACAATCAGAAATTCAGGGCCGATATTGTTATTTGGGAATTTGGTTATATTGATCAAGAACAAAAGCCAATCATCAGTCTTGGAATGAAAGGTCTATTGTATGTGGAATTAACTGCTCAGGGTGCATCCAGGGATGTTCATTCCAGTCTGGCAGTTTTGATAGAAAATCCAGCTTGGAGAATTGTAAAAGCATTATCTACGATGGTTGATGAAAAGGGAAGAATATTGATAAAGGATTGGTATAAGGAAGTCAAAGAGTTATCTAAAGAGGAAAACACAGTCGTAAATAACGAACCCTTTGATGAAGACAGTTTTAAAAAAGAATATGGCATCAGCAAATTCATCAACAACCTTAAAGGAAAAGGAGTCAAGAAGGCTTTAATTTGTGAACCAACATGTAATATTTCGGGGTTAATCTCAGGTTATTCTGGACCTGGGGCAAAAACCATAACTCCTTCCAAAGCAATGGTAAAGATCGACTTTAGATTGGTTCCAAACATGGATCCAAAGGTGCAGTTTAAAAGACTAGAAAGTCACCTAAAGGAAAACGGCTTTGATGATATCAAAGTTACAAAGATTCACGGGGAAGCAGCTGGTAGAACAGAATTAAATAATCAATATGTAAAAGTAATTCAAAATTCTGCCAATGAAATTTTTGGGGATTCGATAATATCTATTTCATCGGCTGGGACTGGACCCATGTATGACTTTATAGATTTGCTAAAAACACCTTGTATATCAATTGGTGGGACATACATTTTCTCAAGAATACACTCTCCAAATGAATATGCTAGAATTGATCTTCTTGAAAAAACAACCAAATGTATGATAAGAATCATTGACAATATTTCAACAACCCCCTTATAGATCATTTGGCTTGTTTATTTGATTGATTTTACTTATAAGTATGAAAAGAGTTTTTACTATTATTGGGCTTTGAAGGGACAGATGAAGGAGACAAATACGGCATGGATAGAGACAAGGAAACTGATAATGATTACTTGCAAGATTGGAATGAAACCATAGTAAAGAAAGTAGACGACAAAAATGACGATATAAAAAAGATAAACGAATACTTACTTCACATTGCAAGGATTATTGATTATCCTAACCTGAACGTATCAGAATATTTGACCCAGATCGATGAAATAGGAATAGAACTAAGTTCAAAGATAAAATACTCTAAAAGTATGAGGCCTACTCAGATTATTGAAAAATATAATGATTTTTTCTTTAAAGAGCAAGGATTCAAACCAAATATAAGCGATTATTACAACCCGGTTAATAATTATCTAAACATAGTATTAGAAAAAAGAACAGGAATTCCGATAACACTTTCGTTATTATATATTCACATTGTAAGTTATCTGAATTTTGAGCTATCACCTGTTAATTTTCCGTCTCATTTTTTGATTAAATATGTGTTAGATGAAGAAACAAATGACTTTATAGTAATTGACCCCTTTAATAAAGGTCGAATAATAGACGACTATATATTACAAGATCTTTTGAAAAAGGCATATCCCGAATTAGATATATCAGTTTCTAAAGACTTGCTTGATAAAGCAAAGCCTACACAAATCATAATTAGAATCTTGAACAATCTAAAAAATGGCTATTCGGAAGTAGATGATCTTTACAAGATCACGAAGATAAATGAAATGATTCTTTCATTGGATGAGTCAAATCCTGAGGGGACAAGAGACAGAGGAATAATCTTGTACAGAAACAAAGAATATGAACAGGCTTTAGAAAACCTGTATAAATATATAGAATTAAATCCGGAAGCAAATGATATTGACAGTATACTAGACCTTGTAAAACAAATAAGAAATATACTTTCAAGTTAATATCGATAAATCGGAGATAGTTTATTTTTAGGTACCAGGTATTAAAGCTGTAGTTAGCCTACAAAAAAAATCTAGTTGTTTTGGCAGTCAAAATTGCATTTTTGTTAAAAAAACTATTCGTTTATATCTAAGAAATATGCGATTTTTGTTCAATACAATGAGCCAATTTATCAAACCTACTTAGTTGATAAGTTGACTTTACAAATAACAATAACAATAATAATTTGAATTGAAATTGTATATTTATATAATAAAATTGGTTTGCTAAATCAAACTGGTTTCAGTAATAATAACAAAATAATTCATAAACCTATACATTCTTATTAATTTTGACGAATAATTCTTTAGCATTCTTTCTTGCTTCTTCAGTAATTTCTTCGTTAAAAATAGTATTACTCAAAGAGTCAAGGACTATTTGCCACTCCTTTTCAGTCAATTGAATACTTTTTTTATCGGTGTTGCCCATGCTAAAATTTTATTTTTCTGTAATAAAATCTTATTTACGGCTATCACTTTAAGAACAGTTACTCAAAGTAATAGCAGTTATCGTAAAGTGAGAATTCAGGCGGCAGGGAATATCAGGAACAAGGGAAAAATTTGGATAATAATAGAACAAACGAAAATAGAACACAAGATGCTATAGCGCTGGAGAAAGTATGAAAGAGATTGTACGCAAGTATCTGTAAGATTGAGTAAGAGTACAAGTAACCTAATGAGGTTAGTATGTTACGCTCCTATTTTTTTATGTTCTTTTTGAAATGATAAAAAATCCGTGCGCTGAAATGATCAATGCAGCCAGGGACATCTTTGTAGCAAATACCAAGTTCCATGGAGTATTTGGATTAGGATATGGCATAAACAAATCGTCTAACCTTAATTCACCCTTGACTAAATCTGCAGTTATTAATGCATTCCATATTATAAAATTATAAAAAAACTCATAAATCGAAATTATCAATATAGCGAGAACAATCAATTGCAAAATAGACCTCACACTTTTTGGAACATTCTTTACATTGTCTGTTCCAAGTTTAGTAACGCAATACCAAGCTACAACAGAAACTATCATCAAATATGTTACTAGTTTTGCTAACCCTTTAACTGGAAATTCAGTGTTAACTAGTACCTCGCCTATTATGACTTTTCCAGTTAGCAAATATTCGTTAATACTAACGTATAGAGAATAAACCGTAATTACAGCCATCACAAATGCACAAATATAAAAAACATACAAGTAGAACCTTCTGGAAAGAAGTTCGTCTTTTTCTGTGCTCAATTTCATTTATATTTAAACCGATTAGCTTCTCATATAAAAATGATATATCATAAAAAAATGGTGAACTTACAGAGAATCTTTGAATGTTTTAACTACAGTGTTTAGATCATCTTTGGCCATCAATGGATGTACAGGTAATGATAGTACATGATTCCATGCCCAAGTGGTATTAGGTAGTAAATCAGCACTAGAGTCGGATTTATCAATATTATCATCGTAATAAGGGGTTTTATGCACCGGTGGATCATAGTAAACGGTAGCCCCTATTCCCACCTTGAGAAGGTTGTTCTTGACTAATTCTCGATGCGAATTATCTTTAAACCCGACTGTAAAAAGATACCAATTGAATTTATTATTCTCTGATCCCTTTGGAAGTTTGAGTATACCCTTTTGTTCAAACTCTTTTAAGCCTTCAGATAGCAATTCTGCGTTGGCTTTTCTTATTTCCAACATTTGGTTTAATTTTCGCATTTGAGATATTCCTATTGCCGCACAGAGTTCAGGCAGTCGCAAGTTTAATCCGAATACACGAGTATCGTACCCATTAACCATACCGTGATTTCTGATCATTAAAAGTTCTTCGTATATATTGTCATCATTAGTAACAATAGCACCACCTTCTCCCGTAGTGAGCACCTTACTTGCATAAAAGCTAAAGCAACCCAGATCCCCTATCGTTCCGGTTTGTTTTTCATTATACAAAGATCCAAGTGATTGACATGCATCTTCGACTATTTTTATTGATTTAGCTTTTGCAATGGTATTTAGCTTATCCATATTAGAGGGATGGCCATACAAATGTACAGGTATAATTGCCTTTGTCTTTTCTGTAATTTTCTTCTCAACATCTGCATAATCAATTGTATAATCATCAATGTTAATATCTGCAAACACCGGTTTAGCTCCGGTGGCAACAACGGAATTTGCCGTTGCTACAAAAGTAAAGGATGGAAGTATCACTTCATCTCCAGGTTTAATTCCTAAAGACAATAAGGAAGCATGTATCGCAGATGTTCCCGAATTGACTGCGATTACGTGTTTTATATTGAGATATGATTTTAAGAGATTTTCAAAATCTTGAACACGTTTTCCACCATTTTTGGCAGGAGAAGTTAAAGAATTTTCAGCAAGTACATTTAATACTTCTTGCTTTGCATCATCATCCAACCAAGGCTTGTTAATAGGAATCATTATTGAAATACTATGATTACAGATATAAAAATCAGTAAGAACTTGAATCAAGATTGCAAATGTGTACGAGGGCTTGATTTTCTTTTGTTATGGTATTGGTTCAGAATTGGGTCGGGGTTTAAGGATCGTGGAGTTTGTATTGTAATTTCTACGGCTAGATAAGTGGTTAAAATATAATAGAGGGCGATATTAAGTAATTTTGGTGCAGATGTGGCAGAGTGGTCATCCTACTAAATCATATTTTTAGGACCATAATAATGCGTCGGCCTTGAGTTAATCAAGGTAGATAACATGTAAGCCGATTCGCCGTACGGCGAGCAGGAGTTCAAATCTCCTCATCTGCGCTCAATTTTTCAAAATACAAATATTCAAAATTAGTTTAACATCGGTAGCAGAGCGGTATGCTGGATATTTTTTCAAAAATTAGAAAATCGATGTGAGACATTTGCTTATCTATAAAAATAATAAGAAAGAATAAAACAATATTTTATAATGTGGCTCTGACACAACATGTAGTATATAAAACAAGATGAAAAAATACACCGGTATTATAATTGGAATTATCGTGGTAGTGATAAGCATATACACGATATCAAATACTCCATCAGATACCACAATTTTATTGCCTTCGCCTAACTTTGAAGACAGAGAATCAGCCGTGAGAGTTATGGCTGAGGGTTTAGAATATCCTACGAATATTATAGTTTTACCTGATGAGAGAATTGTATTAACCGAACAAACCGGAAAAATTTTGATCTTTAATAGCAATGGAACATTGTTAAATACAATTCAATTGCCCGATAATTATTTTGAAGAAGGTGCGGGCCTGTTAGGGTTGGCAGCTGACCCACAGTTTGCTAGCAATCATTTCTTGTATCTATATTATACTTATACAAATAACAATAACATATTCAATAAAGTAATCAGGGCACAGGAAAAAAATAATTCATTAGCTGACGTACAGACGATTATAGACGATATCCCGGCTTCAAAACTTCATAACGGTGGGGCACTTAAATTCGGTCCCGATGGAAAATTATACATAAGTGTAGGTGACACAACAGATTCAGAATTATCTCAGAATTTATCTAGTTTTGCAGGAAAAATTCTCCGTTTAAACCCTGATGGAACTATTCCAAATGACAATCCCTTTGATAATTCTTCAATTTATTCATACGGTCACAGAAATGTGGTAGGCATTGCTTGGGATTTTAACAACAATACAATGTATGCTACCGAAGCAGGAAGTATTGGAAATGATGAAATAAACATAATTAAACCAGGCGAGAATTACGGTTGGCCAATAGAAGTGTGTGGCAATTTAGAGGAAAGTCTATTTGTTAATGCAGAATATTGCTTTACTCCTTCTGTATACCCCTCGGGGATTATAATCAGTAATTCTTCAGAACTCAATTATTATGGAAAATTATTAGTAGCCACCATAAAAGGAGAACATTTAAGAAGTATTGATCCAATTACAAAAGATCAATCTCCAATATTGACTGGATATGGCAAGATTAAGGATATAACTGAAGATAAGAACGGTTCACTATATATAATAACAAACAATCGAGGATTTTATGATGACTCTGGATCTGATAGAATTTTAAAGATAATCAGGAATGAGTGAGTGAAAATTGGAACAAAAAAAGTTTAGAGATATGAATCAGGATGAAAGGCTTCAATATCTTATGACGAAAACAAGTTTAGATGAAAAAGAAATTGATTCGTTTAAAAACACAACAGCAGCATTAAAATTTGATACTATTAATGGAATGGTAGAAAATGCAATTGGAGTCTTTCCTCTACCCATTGGAATAGCAACGAATTTTGTTATCAACGGTAAGGAATATTTAATCCCTATGGCAATAGAAGAACCTTCTGTCATTGCAGCAGCTAGTAATGCTGCAAAAATAGCTGGCAGAGGAGGAGGATTTATTGCTCATGCAGACGATTCGATCATGATAGGGCAGATTCAATTAATTCCTGTGTCCAAAAATTCGACCAACAAATCAGAAATTGATGATGACATTATCAAAGTATTACAAGACAATAAAAACAAAATAACTTTGCTAGCAAATACAAAGAGTAAATTTGCAAAATGTATAGATATCAAATTTAAACTTGTAGAAGATGAAAGTATAAACAACTTGGGAAGAATGATAATAGTTGAGATTCTAGTAGATACCAAAGACGCAATGGGAGCCAATGTAGTAAATACAATGTGTGAAGGTATAGCTCCAGAAATTGAATTACTAACAGGTGGTAAAGTGATATTGAAAATTTTATCTAATTATGCTACAGAACGCCTGGTAAGGTGCAAGGCAATATTTCCAAGGGATCTAATTGGTGGTGAAAATATCCTTCAGAGAATTTTATTTGCTTATGCCATGGCATACACCGATACGTATCGAGCAGTAACTCATAATAAAGGAATAATGAATGGAATTGATAGTGTCGCGATAGCCGCTGGTCAGGATTTTAGAGCTATTGAAGCAGGTTGTCATGCATACGCTTGTAGAGATGGACATTATAGATCATTGACCAAGTGGTATCAAGATTCTAATGGGGACCTAGTTGGAGAAATAGAAATTCCTATGGCGGTCGGAACGGTTGGAGGAATAACAAACTCACATCCAATTGTTAAATCATGCTTAAAATTATTGAACGTATCGGGTTCGAAAGAATTGGCAACTATAATAGCCGCATCAGGATTGGCACAGAATTTCTCAGCAATAAGAGCATTATCAGACGAAGGTATACAGAAAGGGCATATGAAATTACATTCAAAAAATATTGCGATCATCGCAGGAGCTTCAAATGAACAGATCGAATTGGTTTCAAAGAAAATGATTGAAGAGAGTAATGTCTCAGTATCAAGGGCCAGAGAAATTCTTGAAACATTAAATGAATCAGGAACTTGATCAAAAGAATTTCTAATCCTAATAAAAAAAACAAATAAACTACACGGTAATTAGTATAGTCGATATAGGTATCAAATATGGGTATTATTAAATTTGTCGTGCCCAAAGGCAGTATAGAAGAGGCTACTTTTCAAGTAATAGAAAATGCATGGCAATGTAAAGTTAGCGGCAGGGGTAGAATTTATAGAGTAAAAATTTCGGACCCAGAGATAGAGGTCAAGATTCTAAGACCCCAAGAGATTCCCACATATGTGCAAGAGGGATTTCATGATGTTGGAATAACTGGTAAAGACTGGATAAAAGAAACCAATGCTGATGTCAAAGTGTTATTGGACTTGGAGTATGGTAAAGTGAAACAGGTGATAGCCATTCCAGAATTCTTCAAGTTTAATAGCCTAGATGAATTGATAAATGATTTTGCTCTAAACAAAAAGACGTTAAGATTTTCAACAGAATATTTGAAATCCGCATCTCAATATATAAAATCAAAAGAAAATTATAAAAAGCACTTTGGAGATTTGGAACCTACAATAGTAACTCCATGGTCTAGAACAGGTGACAACAAATTGGTAGAAATATTTTTGTCGTTTGGAGCAACAGAAGCAAAACCACCAGAAGATGTTGATGCAGTTTTTGATATCACAGAAACAGGAACGACTTTAATTCAAAATAATCTAAAAATTATAGATCAAGTAATGGAATCTACAGCCGTACTTATAGCTAACAAAGAAGCACTAAAAGATCCAGTAAAAAGAGAGAAAATAATGGATATGATTGTTTTACTAAAGGGCGTCGTAGAAGCCAGAAAGAAATTGCATATTTTCGTTAACGTGGAGAAAGACAATCTCAAAGCGTTACTAAATATCCTTCCTTCATTAAAAGGACCAACCGTAAGTAACCTAAGTACGGAAGGATGGTTTGGAGTAAACACCATAATAGATAAAAATGAATTTATTAGGCTTGTTCCAACTATAAGGAAAATTGCTCAAGGTCTTGTCATTTTAGAACCAAGTCAAATATTATCAATGGATAAAGTCATTCTAGATGATAAAGATGAAGTAAAAATTGATTAATATCATAAACATCAAAGACCCACAAGAACAAGCAAGTGAATTAAGAGAAAGATCATGGAATAAAGATTTGTCTATTCCTACAGAGAATGTTCTAAAGATCATAAATGACATAAGAACTGAGGGAGATGAGGGAATAACAAAATGTATTGAAAAGTATGAAAACGTTAAGATGGATTCATTTGTTGTTAGCAAGGAAGAAATCAAGGAGGCGTATGAAAACGTTTCGGCTAATCAAATCAAAATCATAAATTATATGAAATCGAAACTAGAAAAAAGCGAACAAGCGGTTATTGACAGTCTAAAAAATATAAATATTAATTCAGGCGGAATCAACATAAAAAAAACAGTTTTGTCTATTTTTAGAGTGGGTTGTTACATTCCCGGAGGAAAAGCCAGATATCCAAGTACTATTGTTATGTGTGCAGTGCCCGCCAGGGTTGCAGGAGTAAAAGAAATAGTTGCCATTACTCCTCCGATGAAGAACGGCAAGATAGACCCACTAACTCTTGTAGCAGGAGACATTTGTGGTGTAAATGAATTTTATAAGATCGGGGGCGCTTATGGAATAGCTGCATTAGCATATGGCACAAAGACCATAAAAAGAGTTGATAAAATTGTAGGGCCTGGTGGAGTATATGTTTCTGTTGCAAAGTCCATAGTATCAAAAGACGTTTCCATAGATATGATAGCAGGTCCGACAGAATTGTTGGTATACGCTGATGAACAATCAAACCCACGTTATATTGCACTAGATCTGATTTCGCAAGCAGAGCATAGCGAAGATACACTCTGTGGAGTGGTAACCAAATCAAAAACGATAGCTACCAAGATTTCCATAGAACTAGACACGATAATTAAAGAAACCAACATATCCAGGAAAGAATTTGTAGAGAAAAGCATTGATAACAATGGATTTATTGCGCTATGTCAAAACGACAAACAAATTACAGAATTTATTAATGAGTTTGCACCTGAGCATTTAGAAATATTCTCAACGCATAACAATAAAATAATTAAGGAGATCCGTAATGCTGGCTTAATATTAATAGGCAAGTATACTCCCTCTTCTGTGAGCGATTATTGTCTTGGGTCTAACCACGTTTTACCAACTTATAGATTTGCAAAATCTAGATCAGCTCTATCTGTTTTAGATTTCATTAAATTGGTAAACATGATCGAAATGAAAAAGGATGCTCTAAAGAAAATTTCTCCAATTATGAAAGAAATTACTTTAACGGAAGGATTAGTTAATCACTATGAAGCCGTAAAAGGAAGGCTGATAAAATAACGATGGTAGATTGGTTAGAAAAAGATCTTGCCTATATCAAATCTCAAAAACCCTATAAAAGACCAGATAAATTTCATGACTTTTATAAGTTAGATTCCAATGAAAATATAGTATTAGAAAAGAATTTAATCAGAGCAATCGCAATGAAATCTCTCCGTGAAAGTGATTTTAGAGAATATCCACTTGAGCAATTTGACAAACTGTATAAAAAATTGGCAGATTATACCCATTTGAGTACTAGAAACATTGGAGTAGGTAGTGGTTCTGATCAGATAATGGATTTATTATTATCAACAATTGGTAAAGGTAGAAGGGTCATCACGCTAAATCCCACTTTCTCATATTTTACAGACAGATGCAATTTATATAAAATACCAACGAAACAAATTGATCTATCTAGTTTAGACAATTCTTTTGATGTCGAATTTTTCATTAAAAAGGCAAGAGAATATGATATAATATATATAGCATCTCCAAATAATCCTACAGGAAATCAATTTAAATTTGATGAAATAGTAAATATTATTGAATCCCTAAAAGATAAGCTAATAATAATAGACGAAGCTTATGTCGAATTTGCTGAATATAATTTATCAAATATAGTAACAAGATATAATAACGTTTTAGTTATGAGAACTTTTTCAAAGGCTTTTGGGTTGGCCGGCGCACGAATAGGCTATATGTTAACCAATGAAGAGATGGCAGATATATTCAATCAGTATATACAACTACCATATCCACTTAGCAGTTTTTCAATGCAATTGGCAATCGAAGTCCTTGCAAATATACACATTGTGAAAAGAAGTATCGAATTGATAAAAATGGAAAGATCAAAAATATTTGAGAAATTAAACAAAATGAATCAAATCAAAATATTTGAATCACATTCTAACTTCTTTTTCTTTCAAACGTTTAATCATTTTGACAAAATAAAGAATTCGATGGTGGATGAAAAGATATTGATAAAGAACTTTGGAAACCTAGGAAATTACCAAGGGGCGATGAGAATCACCATAGGAAATACTGAGGTGAATGATAAAATAATTTCAATATTTGAAAAATCACAGACAACTTAGTGGTGAATGAGAATAATAGCTGATCAAGAACTATCATTGGTGGTGGTAGTGGTTGTATTCTTTTCTTCCTCCTCCTCCTCATCAGAATTTGCCATTATTAGTTTCTTTTGAGTATAAGCATTTACTTCAGTAGAAACAGATGTATCTAGAATTTTTCTAATTTTTTCTGCCCTCATATTACCAATACCAGGTACTCTAGCAAGTTCTGCAATTGAAGCGTTCAAAACATTGCGAGGAGAATGAAATTTTTCCAACAGCCTGGTCGCTACCTTAGAACCTATTCCAGGTAAAGAAGTAAGAACAAATAATTGTTGAAGGACAAATGGATTTGATTTCTTTATCTTTTTTAAAAGGGGTCCCTCATTTTTGTTTTTAAATTGGTTTGAGGCTAACAAAACCAACAATTCAGCAGTATAATAAACTGAACTAGTGTATAAAACCGGCAATCGAAAATCAAGTGCTACTTTAATTAAGGTTTCGTAGGCTATACGAAGTTTATCTATTATTAATCTAGAATCAGACGAAAAATCCTCTCGGGTATCAAGATCCGTTAAATTTCCTTCAATAATAATTACAGGTCTGGAATAATGTTTTATTAAATCGGAACACTGTATAAATAAACGGCCATCATAAACAGAATTAAGTAAATCATATATCGTTTTTCTTTCAATTATAGTTTCTGATGAAACTATATAGTCCCCAATTTCTAATTGTTTATAATCTACATAAACTCCCATTAGTTTTAGTAAATTAGGAACTCGACTATTCTTTTCTCTCTCATCTACTACAATTCTAATAGCCAATATTGTAATAAAAATACAAATAGTCTTAATTAATATTAATAAGAAAAATAATGGTTGTTTTTATGAGGATGGTGGTGGGATAAATTTATTACCAGATGGTGGAGGAGAACCCGATTGGGCCATATGCATCATTTGATTAATCTTGCTTTCAACTTCTTTAAGATTTTCTTTAACTCTAGATTCTTGCTTTCCTAAAACAACGGTTCTAGTATTTGACAATTCTTTCTTTTCCTCTAATTCCTTTATCAAATTATCTCTGTTAGACTTGACCAGTAGTGGACCTGCTAACTTGTATACAGTATCATCAGCAGTAGTTTTCTTTAATTCCTCCAATGCTCTTTCGGTTTCAGACACCTCTAGTTCAACCTGTTGTTTTTGCATCATTATTGCTTGAAGGTTTTGTTGTAATTGTTGTAACCTCGCAAGCTGCTCTCTGAGCCATGGAGGAAGCTCTTGTTCACTCATTGTTTATACAGATTAACTAAACAGCACTAAGATAAAAATTATTATGATTTATCAATGTGAATTACAGAATATGACAAATCAATCAGTCTCAAAAGTGATATTATAGTTGCACGAAATTTGGATATATTGTTACTTGAAATAGATAATACAATACAGTTATTTTCAGCGGAAACGGCAACTCGGGTATCAAAATTAGGAGTAGATTGTATATCGCCTTTTAGAGCAACAAATATGGAATTTAACTGTCGAGTTAATAAATTAGTGGAATCTTTAAAGAAATCTGGATTAGGTTTTATATCAAAATAAATATGGATTCTAGAGTTGTAGTTTTCCAAGATTTATGTCATATGCCCCTGCAGCTACTTTGTATTCACATTTACCACATTGCCAAATACCAATAGAGATTCTTCGGAATTTTAGTGAAGTACAGCTGGGACATCTTCTTTTTTGTTTTAAAGTTCTATAGACTTTACCATATCTTTTTCGTACAGTGGCACCAAATTTTACACCCAAACCTTTTAGTGCTGTTGAGCCCTTTTTCCTTTTAACCTTAGTTCAACTCCTTTATTTTAGAGCGTATTTCCTCTCCTTTAATTCTTGCTATTTCCGAGAAGCTAATAATTTGATCAACAGTGAATGGACCTGTAAATCCTTTTTGTACCGCAACTATGCTTCCATCTGATTGAGTAGTCATAGTTATGCGTGCATCCATACATGCCTCTTCTTCGGTAGTGGGATCTAATAGCACAGATTCGCCAATTTTAACTGCAGTGATTGAAATTGGGATGGTAGTTATAGGAGGGGGCATGGTTTTCCCTGTATCTACTACTTTATCGTCTTGTATTTCAAAAATCGGAAACTTACTTGTCGATAAGGCCGCCACAACAGCATAGGAAGTAGCATCTAGCAAATTACCATCGCTATTTATTATACTACAATCAACAAAAACAGTGTAGACAATTTTTCCTGGAACTAAAACTAATTTGTCCAAGTCCAGCATTTCAGATTCACGTACTCCTCTATCGACAACTCTAGACAATTCGATTGCATCTTCATCGGGAGGCCCAGGTTCAACATGTGGAGAGGCAGTAGGCAAAACTTCTGCGGACATAATTAATGCTCCTTTATTTTCTAATCCTTCAAATGGTTCTCCTGTCTCTACTTTAACACCTGCGATAACTTCGGTGTTTCCAAGCTTTACCTTTGCAGAACCAGATGCCTTATCTATTATACCTACCTCGATTTCCAGGTTTCTGTAGGACTCGTATTCCCGACCGTCCAATCTTTTTCCTCTAGTCAAGGCTTCTAACATTTGTTGTTTTCGTAGTTGCTCAACTATTATTGTAGAACGTTTAGATGAACTCATACTTCTTCTTTTACCTCCAATTCATTTCCAAAATATTTCTTCATTAGAGCATCCTTTTGTATTTCGTATACTAATTTACATCCATCGATTGCCTTATTCAAACATTCGCTAAATTGAGCGGTAGTAAGCTTTCCATCAACTTGAAGTAATGTAACTTGTTCTAAATTAGGCAAATATGCTACAGGCATATCAGCATCTCCTTCTTTATCTTCCAAGTCGTTAACGTCTAACACGATATTATCTGCTAATCTTCCCGCAGCACAGGCAGAGACTAAATCACGCATATTGATTCCAGCATCTGCCAATGCTACTGATGCGGCATTAATACCAGCGCATCTAGATCCACCATCTGCTTGCAATACTTCAACAAACACGTCAATGACTGCTCGTGGATAGTCACTCAATATTAATGAGGGTTCTAATGACTCACGCATTACTTTTGATATCTCTACTTCTCTTCTAGATGGAGCAGGATTCTTTCTTGTATCTGTAGAAAATGGAGACATATGATATCTGCATCTTAGAACACATCTATCGGGAAGGGCCATGTGCTTGGGATGGACTTCACGTGGTCCATACACAGCCACAATTATTTTGTTCTTTCCAAATTCTATAAAAGCAGATCCGTCTGCATTTTTTACCACGCCGACGGTAATTTTGATTGAACGTAGATCATCAATTCCTCTACCATCAGATCTTTTTCCGTTTTCATCCAATAATGTTAATTCTTTCAAATTATACACATCCTATTTAATCACTCTTGTTTTTTTTCTTTTTGATCGTTATTGCTATTGCTGCTGGATGATTTTTCGGAATTGTCAATTTTGTGTTTTTCCTTTGAACTTGATTTAGAAGTATTTTGTTGTTGCCCTTTTTGTTGTTGTTCTTGTTTTTGTTGTTGTTCCTGTTGTTGAGCTGCAGGCTGTGGCTCGGCAGTTGGTTGTTGTAGTTCCTGTTGTTGTTGTTGTTGTTGTTGAGCTGCAGGCTGTGGCTCGGCAGTTGGTTGTTGTTGTTCTTGTAGTTCCTGTTGTTGTTGTTGTTGTTCTTGTAGTTCCTGTTGTTGTTGTTGTTGTTGAGCTGCAGACTGTGGCTCGAGGTCAGCAGATGCATTAACTGATTCTGGTTGCTCTGGATCATCTGCTGGATCTTGGACATTTAGCAATGCTTTGACTTTTTGAGTAAGATTAGTGGTATGTGACTCCTCTTCTACCAATCTTATGGCTTTTGCAGCCAAACTTAGGCCATCAGGATCCCTACCTGTAACAACTACTATACCATTTTGGCCAATTATAACTCGAGTTTGCGTAGCTTGTTCTATTGTTTGAATCATAGAACCTCGCTTTCCTATTAACCGTGGAACGCGAGTTGGAGAAATTTTAATGAATTCGCCATATGGAATTTTACCCAAGTCTTTATCTTGAACTGTAAGCATAGGGTCTCTGGTCCTATCAAACGATACAATTCTTGCAATAATTAAATCACCAATGCTTAGTTGTCGTCCCATATCATCTTTAGCGGGTGAAAAATCGCGACCAAATACATCTTGAGCGGGTAAATGTGCAAAAAAGCATGCATTGATATCAACATCCCACGACAAAGAAGATCGATCTATGATCTTACCTATTACAAGATCATTTACACGTGGAATATATACGCCTGATAAGGGAATAACTTTTACGCCATCTTTACCAGCCTCAGCAATTCCAACTCTAGTCGATATTAAATAATTACCACTTTTAACAACATTCATCAAAGGTTTATAATTACCCTCAATAATCTTATCTCCAGGTATAACATACCTTCTCTTTATTTCCTGCATTTTAGGAATTATCTACCTCCAATAACAAAAAATACGTAAAATGAAATGTTTTCATATTTCTATTTCTAATAATGTAGAAATTGTTCTATAATATATTCTGTAAGTAGTTATTCCTTAACTTGCGCGGTTCCTTTGGTTAATGAGCCGATACGTTCCAAAAAGTTTCCCTTCATTCCAGCATTTATTTCCAATTCTACTTTCAGTGAACCGTCTGATAACCATTCTTCAGAGGTCAAGGCGCCAGAGCCTTTAACAAAACTATAACTTGTTGACGAATATGAGTTAGGTATGAGAATAGACAGGTGTAACATTTCGGATTTTAGAGGCAAGATTTTTCTAAGGGCGTCAACTATGGATTTTACTTGGTCTTCTGCTTTCTTAAATGGATCGATAGTAACTCTAACATCTTCCAAAGCATTTTCTATTCTTTGAATGGGGTGTGGTAATTTTGTTTTTGGATCTATAAAGTTTTTATTAATATGTTGAATAATCTGCCTTCGCTTATCATCCACCATTTTACGTCTCTGATCGGTAGTAAGATTTAGTTCTCCTTTAAGTAAGATCTGTTTTAGTATTTCATTGGGATCTTTGGTTTTAAAATGTTTATTTAATTTATCAATACCAACTCTAGATCCTTTGTTTGCATCCGAATATACTTCATCAGAAACTAGAACGGAAGATAAATCGGTTCTTTTTCCCATTTTATATTCTAATGCAGGATCGGGTTTAACCAAAATTTCAAATCGATCACTTCCGACAATGAATTTTACAATTGTAACCTTGGAATCAGCCATATAGATTAGACACAATAATTATGATATATTAATATAATAATATGACTGGATTCATCACAGGCTGTTTAATAGTCCGATAAAGTTAAAATGGTAGAAAGATAACTGAGGTTACGAAATTAGATTAATACTGCTAATCAAGTAGTTTTGCTTCCTAGGTTGTCAACCATTGATTATGGTAGATTGGAGAAAGAGACGCATAAACAAAATTTTCTCCTTATTATTTCATTAACAAAATAGATTCAAATCTTTGACTAGAAAATTTTAGGAAAACACTATTATCTTTTATATAAGAATTGCGTATATTAGCATATAGAAGGGCTTAACGTCCCAATTCGTGGCGTTAATAAAATGATAGCGTAACTCCGAACAGTTAACCAGTAACTATTAATGAGTAACAATACAATGTTATGGTAAAATTCAACTGGGCCACACTGGTGGTAGGCTAAACGTCAGACAGTCAACATGACTCTTTCCAGTTAAAAGTAGTAATCTTATTAGGTAAAAAAAATTGAAAACTCATAGTAGAGTAATAGGAGTCGATCCATCCAGATATTTCAGAGAAATTGTATAATGAAAATATATTGATATTACTAGGTAAATTCAGTCTTAAATTAGAACAGCTTATTTAAGTAGATCCAAACGGGTCAAGGAATTACATCCTCAAACAAGTTAAATAAGATTCACTAAGGAAAAAAATTAAGCATACAACCGGATAGAAGGGAATCTGGCAAAAATTAACCTTAATTGCTAGTTACTTGAGTCAAAGAGGCATATAAAATACAGGATTAAAAATTAGATTATCATTATTCGTCTAGAACAGTGATTCAAATATACAAAAGTAAATTACAGCAATCACAAGTCTACCAATAGTTAATGCTTATTGGGGACTATCAAATAATATTGTCATTGTAATCAATTCATTACATTTTTAATATACGTAGGATTAAAGTTATCTGATTTGATCTCCATAGATTTAAAGGTTATTGAAAAGGAAAATGAGAGAATAACCATTAAATTTAATAATGTACCGCGTCAGTATGTAAACGCCATAAGACGATTATCAATTAGTGAAGTACCCACATTTGCTATCGATGATGTCGTTATTTTAGAAAACTCATCAGTAATGCACGATGAGGCTGTTGCTCACAGGCTTGGCCTAATTCCACTTAGAACTGACCTGAAAAAATTCTCTTTACCTGACGAATGTAGTTGTAAAAGCACTCTTGGATGTGTACATTGTAGAGTTTTGTTGCAACTTGATGCCGAAGCCAATGAGAAAACTAAAACAATTACTACGTCTGAGCTAATTTCAGAAGACGAGTTTGTAAAGCCTGTTAGTCAGGACATTCCAATTATAGTGTTGGCTCCAGGTCAAAAAATAAAGTTTGAAGCTTATGCAAGACTAGGATTTGGCAGGGATCATGCAAAATGGCAACCGGCCACAATATCAGTTGTAAAGTACGATGGCGAAAATGAAAATGAGATCTTTTTAACTATAGAGTCTAATGGTGCTTTGACTGCAGAAGAGATAGTCATAGCCGCAGTCGAGAAGCTTAATAAAAGTATAAAGGAATTCGGTGAGACCATTAAATCTATTCAAGTACCTACGAACCTCTAGGTAAATTTATTTGGTACTTTAAACTCTTTTTAATTGGAATAGCAAGTAATGTTAAACGATACTTTAATAGATAATACACTATGGATTCTACGTAAAGCTTTTAAGAAAAATAAAGCTCAGATTTGGAAAGCATTAGAGAAAGAATTCTCAAAATCCCGATCACAAAGAAGATTAATTAATATTCAAAGATTAGACAAAATCACCAATAATGGAGATATAATAGTAGTTCCAGGCAAAGTTTTGGGCAGTGGAACTTTGGGGCACAAATTAACAGTATCTGCATATTCATTCTCAGACACCGCTATAAATAAATTAAATACGGCAGGAGCTGAAATTATTTCATTGCAATCTCTTATAAACAAATATCCTGATGGAAAAGGTGTAAGAATAATTGGTTAAAGAATCACATGCAAATAAAAAACAGGATGAGAAATCATCACCAAAAAAACAAAAAAAAACACAACATCAACAAGGACAGCCTCAACAACAACATCAACAAGGACAGCAACAAAATAAGCTTGTTGTAGTAGATGCAGCTAATTGTGTTTCAGGAAGAATATGTTCAAAAGTTTCAAAATTATTACTCCAAGGTAATAGGGTATCAGTAGTTAATGCCGAAAAAGTGATGATATCGGGAAATAAATATGAAATTATTGAAAGTTACAAGAAGAGATTGGAAGTAGGATCAGTTATTAATCCTATTCATGGTCCATTTCATCCTCGAAGACCTGATACCATAATTACAAAAATGATAAGAGGAATGGTTCCGAAAAGAAAACCAAGTGGAATACATGCTTTTAAGAAATTAAGGGTATATATAGGTGTGCCAGATGAGTTAAAAAATTCAGCAATGCAAACATTTGATGATGCAAAAATCACCAGACCTGAATCATTTTATACATCTATGAGTGATGTAGCAAAACAGATTGGCTGGAAAGGAGTAGTTCAATAATATGATCAAGATAGATCTTTATCCAGGACAAAGAAAAACGTGTAGAGCGGTGGCCACAATTGTTAAGGGAAATGGAAAAATTAGAATTAATAATATTCCCGCAGAAGTCATCCAGCCAGAAGTAGCAAAAGAACTCATATTAACTCCTACAAACATAATTGGCGAACTTAGGAATAGAGTGGATGTAAACGTTCATGTCAATGGTGGTGGCTTTATGGGTCAGGCATTTGCAAGTGCCGTAGCAATTTCACGTGCACTAACAGGTGAAACAAAGGGTGCAAAAGATCCAAGGGATCATCCATTTACTAAAAATGTCAGAGAAGAAATAAAGAAAAAGATTACAGAATTCGATAGGCACTTGCTGGTAGGCGATCCAAGACAAACAGAATCAAAGAAATATGGTGGCCCAGGGGCAAGAAGAAGAAAACAGAAATCTTACCGTTAACATTTTTTCTTTTGCTATTTTTTTGATATCTTAATTAGTACAGAATCTAATATATACAATATGTCCCATAATGGCATAGACTTAGATCAGTATATACTTTTAATCATTTATCCAAGCGTAGCGTTTTTTGCAATAGGCTTTATTACAAAAAAAATTGATCTAAGAAAGACGGTAACCTATGCTTTGCAAGCAATTATCTGTTTTGGTTTTTCTATTGGTTATTATTTATTCATACCTTATGGAGGAGCACTCGGTTTATCATTAATACTGGGACTATTTGGGATTTTGTTGGTAATATTGGCACGAAAGGAAAAGATTTCTCCTGTCACAACTGATACAGTAGAGGAAGAAGAAGAAGAAGGAATGAGAAGTAAAGAAGGAGATAAACCATCTTAAAGAACTTACTAAGAGAAAAGAAAATGCAACTAACTTCGAGATTTAGAATAAAAGATATAAACAATATTATTGGTTTTCTAAATGAGAACCATGTAGGAAGACTTGCAACAATTGACAAAAACGGATACCCCCAGGTGATTCCCATGAATTTTGTTCATTTGACTACTATCTATCAGGACGGTAATTACGTCGACATATCAAATGGAAATAAGAGATACCAACAAAAGGCAAGTAAAGATATTTACAATAGTAAATTAAATGCAGATACCACAGAAAATGTTTGCAGACAAACATATGACCATATAATTTACATGCACTCTCACCACAAAGGAGAGAAGATTGAGAACTTGTTACGTAATAGTAAAGTAGGGTTTGAGGTTGACAAAGAAATTTGCTTTTTACCATCATATTATTTTCATCCCACAGACGCATCCTTTGCAGATACACTGTATATTAGTATAGTAATAAAGGGAAAAGCATCTGTCGTTTCTGATAATAAAGAGAAGGCACTAGCAATGAACAAAATGATGCAAAAGTATCAATCCGAAGGTAGCTACGCGGAGTTAACTCAAGAGTCAAAATCCATAATCTATCTTACTGTGATAAAAATTAATGTTGAAACGATTGATGGCAAGTATAAAATAGGACAAGAATGGACCAGTTCGTTTAAAAAAGACATTGCAAAAAAGATCATAGACAGAGAAGGGATAATCAAGGCAAGAGAAATCCTAAAGGATATGAAAATAAATATTCTAGAAAAAGGAGAATTAGAATTGCCGTTTTCAATAAATATGTAGATTGAATACAAAATCGATTAATAGAGTTGATATTACTATTACAGAAAAAATATTAATCTTTTAGCCCACATATTTCGAAAGTAAAAGCAACATATCCTATTATAGAGCTTTCCTTACGAATAGGGTAAAAATTATCGGTATATTTAGGCATTAATTCTTGTTTTAAAGACATGGCTTCTTCCTTTGCAATATCCATTCTCAACATGTCTTTTCCAAAAAGCAAATCCCATAAATCAAGATCTGATGCATCTTTTAGAGCAATAAAAGCTAATATCCTATTAGTATTTGATTTATCCACAACTAGGAAATAGCTGAACTCGTCCTCTTTTGAGAATGGATCAGGAGCGGTAAATGCATCTATCCTAAAATAACTTGCAAGTCTTTTTCTCAACTGTTGTGAAGTAAATGACATTATTGCTAAATCAGTAAGTGACAATTCTTTTATTGTATCTAGCGTAGGATTTTGAGTCTTTAACGAAATCATAGCATAACTAATAAAATGGAGTATTAAATATTTGTGGCAGATAAGAGATCATAACACAAGTTTAAAATTTAGCGCATTTAAAATAGATTCAAGGAGTAAGCCGGGGTACCCAAGCTAGGTAAGCAATCAAAAAAATCCAGCCCTAAAAGGGGTCAGCCTCGAGATCTAATAAAGAGGAAAAAGGATAGATAGCTGATGTCCTTCCGGACTCGTGGGTTCGAGTCCCACCTCCGGCGCCTTAGTCATGGATTCAGTTCATATTTGTAAATATTTTGACGATTACATAATGATTATTAAAAAAATGAAATTGGATCTATGTACTTTAGAGGTGGTAACAAATCCTAGAAATGGATATAATATGACCGGTGGAAACACCCATTTCTAAGATACGATCATGACGTGCGAAAATTAGTATTCAATATGCTTTAAAAGCTGATCATGATTCATAATAATTATCTGTAAAAATATGGATTACTAGTTATTTCGGATTTCTGATCAAATGTGGACTAGTGACCACATGAACACGATGAACCTTCATGTGAGTGCTCATGAGAATCCACCTTCGTCATTCCTCTTTTTCTATACTCTTCTTGTGCTTCAGGGGTATTTGTCCCGGTTTCGCCTGATGAAGTAATTTTCTGATCACTTGGATCTCTTTTTACTGCAGTTGGTTCACCTGCATTAATTTTAGCTGGGGTCATAGGTTCTTTATCTCTATATTCTGTTAGA
>DATELO010000127.1:0-2543 GCA_035276505.1 Candidatus Nitrosocosmicus sp. | reverse complement strand
ATCTTGTGGACTTGTTGCACTTTCATCTTGTGGACTTGTTGCACTTTCATCTTGTGGACTTGTTGCACTTTCATCTTGTGGACTTGTTGCACTTTCATCTTGTGGACTTGTTGCACTTTCATCTTCGGATGGTGTTGTTTGTGTTTGTGGGGCCTCAGCATTATTTACTGGGAATACGAGATCAATTCCTCCAAGGGGATCAGTTACTGCTGATTCATCTTGACTAGAAGAATCACCATTATCAGATGATTCTTCGTCCGATGATTCAGAAGAGCTTGATTGATCAAAGGGGAATAATTCATCGAAGCTAAAACCTTCCTTGCCTCCTCCGAAAAGGCTATTTATGTCGAAATTTAATCCACTAGATTCGTCTGATTTTTGCGCTAATACGTCTTGATTAATGAGCGTCGTTGTAGATGTACCTGATATCACTACTACTAAAAAAATTAATAGCAGATTAAATGGCATAATCTTCATCATTAGGGAAGAATCAACTTTATGTGATAAAGCAGTTTGATAACTCATTACTCCATTAATGGTACAACAGGATGTTAAGTAAAAAATTTAGAAATAAGAATAGATTTAATACTTACAGAATTAGGTTCTACTATAAATCATGGTTCTCTATATTAATTATGGATTTACCAGAAAGCTCAAAATTAACTAAGGAATTAAAAATGATCTTGGTCACAGAGAAATAAATTAGTTATTAATACAACTATATACTCAAGTATTGTTTTGATAATTCTACATAATTGGTGGACAATTCCTTTATCCACCCCCTTTCATTATCATTGATGTCACGAATCTCTTTTGCTGGAAGTCCACCCCATAATTTTCCCGAAGGTATTTTAGTATTGGGTTTGACCATCGAACCTGCTGCTATAATAGACCATTCCCCAATTTCACATTGATCTAATACCACCGACCCAATCCCAATTAATGAATTATTAGAAATCGAACAACCATGTAGTGTAACCGAATGACCGATTGTTACATTATTTCCTATTATTGTAGGATATTTATTAGCAGTAACGTGTACTACACTATTGTCCTGAATATTAGTGTTAGATCCAACACGGATATGAAATACATCTCCTCTTACAATAGTCCCAAACCAGACAGATGATAGTGATCCTATTTCTACATCACCGATTATCATAGAATTTGGTGCTACAAAACAGTCGGAATTTATTTTTGGAACTTTATTCTTAAAAGGTAGTAAAGACATGTCAAAGGTATATCTCCAATCAGATATATATTATGGTAGAGTGACTGGGTATTGTGCTATAGTTCGATCTTTATACCTAAAAGGTTTGATCTTATTCAAGCTTCGACAAGATTGTTCTAATGGTCACTGCCCATATCTTCTTGTTAAAATCCTCAGGTATCCCTAGCAAGCTTCCAGCAGTTATACCATCAAATAAGGAAACAAGACCAGCGGCAAGATATTCAAGGTTGGAATCCTCTTTCAAAAACCCTTTGTCTATTTGTAGTTGCAAATAATTTTCCACTACTTTAAAAATATTTAACCTATGTTTAATCAAGATTTTTTTCAAGTTCGGATTGCGAGTAGATTCTGATAAGGCTTCAAAGAAAACGAGAGCAGTTCCTTCCTTCTGAATTTTCTGAAAATTTTCGTAGAACAGTTCAGCATTAGAAATTAGATCATTTTTGCTGCTAGTAAATAGTGTGTTCAGTTGTATTTTTAATAATTCAAGACTGTCATCGCATAAGGCATGGAAAAGTTCTTCCTTACTATTGAAATAATTATACAAAGTACCCTTACTAACATCAGCGGATAAGGATATTTCATCCATCCTCGTCCTGTCAAATCCATTCTTTGAAAAACACTCAACTGCAGAATGAACAATTCTCATCCTGATTTCTTCTCGGTGTTGAGAGGTTACCTTTGGACACATATGGCAATTACCTACACATTAATTTGTTTGATATCCTACGAGCAGATTTCTAACCTTGTGATGAGCTAATAATGTTACCGCGTCAATTCTGTTTCTGTCAATAGGCGTGATACCATGATAGGCCAACATACCAAATAAAATAAGCATCAAATTCGAATCCATAAAACTGTGAATTCCAGACATAACAAAAGTATAGTAAAAGACACTAATAAACCTGTCTGACCAGTCAGTTTAATTTATTAAGGAGTATAATGAAGATTATTTATGGAATCACAGTCAGAGAAAGATGTTCGAGCTTTAGACGAGATGCGTTTCGAGCTGTTCAGACATAATAATAGTAATAAAGAAATTAATCATTTTACTCCTAAAAGTAGAATTATTCAAAGTAATCATCAATACTCCTCTAAGCCAAGCAAGGTAGTTATTATCGGCCTTGGTCAACTTGGTCTTCCAGTTGCAAAATATGTTAAAGAACATGGTTTTGATACGTTTGGATATGATATTAATCAAAAAACCATGCAGTCAGCTGAAGCCAACTACGGAATTAAACAAGCTACAAACTTTAGTGACTTTGACGTACTAATAATCTGTGTATCAACACACAGACCAGATGACATGTTT
>DATELO010000126.1:0-2464 GCA_035276505.1 Candidatus Nitrosocosmicus sp. | reverse complement strand
CCGCCACCGGCACCTCCACCGCCACTACCAGTAACAAGTGGGAGTTTTCCGTCCCATCTTTGGGATTGAAGCCAGTTGAGGTATTCAGTGCTATTTCTTAACTGTGCATCAATAATTTTAACCGCTTCTGATTCACCCTGGGCCCTAAGAATATTAGCTTGTCTTTGACCTTCAGCCGAAGCGATATTAGCTTTTTGCTCACCCAATGCCCGTGCTTCTGTTTGTTGGGCCTCTATCTGAATCCTACGGAGCTCATTCTGTGCTTGGAGAGCTCTTTGCTCTGCTTGAACTTTAGCCTCTACTGCCTGAACGAACTGATCTGAAAATTGAAAGTCAGTTATTGAGATAGTATCTGTTATGATATTATAAGGAGTTAGCCTAGCCTCAATCTGTTCTTGTATTTCCGCTTTTACCTGATCTCTTTTAGTAATTAATTCTTCAGCATTATATCTAGCAGTCACTTGTTTTACCGATTCTTGAATAGTGGGAACTATCACCCTATTAGAATAGTCTAGTCCAATGTTTTTGTATAAAATTGGTACTGTATCTGGGTTTATTCGATAATTCAACGCGACCTCTGTCGCTACATTCTGAAGGTCTTTTGAGGCGGAAGTAGTGCTTTCGACGATTTTTTGAGTTCGAACTTCCATAGGTACAATCGAGTCCCTAAAGGGTAATACAAAATGCAGCCCCTCACTTAATGATACCGAAGTATCGACTGCTCCAAATTTGAGCAATACACCTCGGTTACCTGCCTCTACAATCTTTAGGCTCGAGGTCAAGATAACAAAAATTATAATAACAGCAATTATTGCAGGTATAGCGATCTTTAATGGACTAGAAAAACCAAATCCACCACCACCACCAACATCTTCCAATGGTTCTCCATCTGGAGTAATTCTTCTATTTCGTTTAGATTTAAAAAAATCTACCATGTTTATATTAAATTATGAATATACGTGATTTAAATATTTACAAATTATTTTTTAGTTTTTAAAATTTCCCAAACCGCTCAACAAATTCTTTTGAAAAATTCGCTGTTTCAGACAGATCTGAGTCCTCTTTTAAATTATTTTCTTTTATCCAAACTATATTCCCATCCAAATCCACAATTATCCTATTTGATCTCTCCAAATATTTCAAAATTGCGTTGATCTTATCTAGAGATAATGGAGGACTCAAAAGGCCTTTTAAATCTCTCATCTTTGGAAATGGTTTAACGTCTTTAATCCTATTTATGAAATATTCTACTTCCGAATCGGTAAATTCATTTAATGCGTGAAGTCTACTCTTCTTATTGACTTTTTTTCTTTTAATACCATCCAATGATAATAAAATTCAAATATTTAATAGTAGCGTGATACGGAGTTTTCGAGATAGATATAAAAATAATCGTCATTCAGTATTTAAAGAAAGGATTATTTATTACTACTATAAGTCTCATGATTTGCCTTACGACGAATATAGTTGGAAGAAGAAAAGACCTTTTTAAATACATTCTGGACTTTATTCGTAGTGTTCATAACGAAAAGAAAGAGGGGGAGAGAAGAACTGATAGAATGGAAGATTAATTGGAAGTAATTAATGAATTGATTCAGCAAAAAGGTATATGCAACAACGGCAGACATTTCGAAACATCTGAATGTAAGTTCACCGAATGTCACGAAAATGGCAAAGAAATTAGATGAAAACCGTTACCTTTTATACGAAAAATATAGTGGCTTTCGGCTAACGGCAAACGTAATCACCATAGCCAAAAATATACAAGAAAGACATAGTTTATTTGCTATATTCCTAAAGATTATACGTGTCGATATGAAAGTATCCCCTTTGACTGCTAAGGGAATAGTACATCACTTTACATCCTCAAACCTATATAAAGGTTAGAGCCTACGATACTCCTGTGAAAGAAAACTAGCCCAGAAATTGGCAGCGAATTATAATTTATAGCAAACCTTCAAGGTTTTAATCTATGGAAAAGGCAGATCGATATCAATCTTTAGATATGAAATATCCACAATACCTTTGCTAAAAGAATGCGAGATTCCGTTTAGATTAATGCTATTTTCTTGATTACACAAATTCAAAAAATCACACTTGTATAGATTTGATTGATTCGCGTCATATTTGTGAAGGATATTTTCAAACGAAGATTGAGGTTGAACATAAGAAAATATGTAATTAGAGTCACCTTCTGGCATGTTCAGTAACAATAACGACACGCACATTAATGCAAGTATTAGGTAATGACTCATTTCCTATTACTCTATTTTGCTAGGTAAATTATAATTGGATTTCCGCTAATAGTGCTGGTAATTTAATCCTAACCGATTTACTAGAAAAAAAGACATAAAAATTAGGAAAGTATTATGAACCAAATCATTTTCTAGATTCATCACTAAATCATGAACATCTGGTAGGCTTTAGTATCATAGATCTGGTAATTTTTGATTGTAGCATTCTA
>DATELO010000125.1:0-5286 GCA_035276505.1 Candidatus Nitrosocosmicus sp. | reverse complement strand
CCCGCATCATGTGGAGCATCCCCAGGCTCTGATGTTACCCCTTTAAATTCCTCCGAAGAGATAATGCCTCGATGTACTATTTTATCCTCTATGTTTGTACTGTTTATCCTGTCAATGGCACTACAAGTCTTAGAAGTGTTTGTATTATTTAGCTGGGCAGAAACCTGCTGTGGATCTGAGTCTAAATTAGAAAACATCGTAAAAAAGTAATCGAACCGCGATAATTAAGGTCGCCAATTCCAAACCTAATCATATTCTTGTCAGAGTTTGTAAAAGTACCTGGTAGAAAAATCTTTTGCAAATAAGAGACAAAATGGGAGCCTGTGACTAAAAATGGTCAATATACAATAATTAGTTGAATATTTTCATTGATTTGAAAATTAATCAATTATCACCCCATTTGTCATTTGATCAATTATGGCTTTTATGCGAACCCTGTTTCTATTCACAAAAGCTGGAGATTCGATATCAACCCATTCTTTTTGGGTATTTTCAATATCATAACTGTACATTTTATTGTGTTCATCATATTTGATATTTGACAAAATATCAGCCGATAAATCAAAGGATTGCAAAGAGGATAATTCAATACGATATAGCGATTCATTAAATATTCCTTGAGTAAATAAATATATTCCTACTGCTTCAGGATTTTCCAAATTTGTTACTGGTTTCTCCATAAAAGACTGTATGTTGTAAACATTCTCTTGGCAGCGTTCATTGACCGAAACTCTACCTGTTTCTTCGTGACGTTTGGATCTTGTTACAACCATTCCTATAGGGAGTTTTTTTCGTTTCTCACTTGTCAGTAATTTGAATTTCTTATACATGTCTTTCAAATCTACTGCGCAAAGGTTGTCTGCATACCAAACCAAAAAGAAACGCTCATTCTTCAAAAGTTCTCTGCATTGAAAAAGGGCACCGCCTGTGCCATTCTTCATATCTTCAAGGAATCGAAGTTTTTTTCCAAGTATTTTTTCCTTACCTTCAAAATAATTAATAATCTGATTTCCAAACGAATCAAACTCACACACAATTATTAATTCAGAAATAAATGAAAATTTGCAAATATATCGAATTATATGATCCACGAGCGGTCTTCCTTCTACTGGAATCATAGCTTTTGGACAATAATCGGTAAATGGTTTTCCTCTAGTTCCTAGTCCCCCCGCCAAAAGTATAGCCCTCATTGGCTTACTTGGACTTGTATCAATAAAAACAATTAAGAAATTCAAAATAAAGCATTAATGTATATGTTCTGATTTTGATTAGATATAATTAATCATTTACAAAACTCAAGTTAACAAACAAACCAGGACATTTGCTACTAATGGCAGTTTTCAGTTTGATTAAGTTCAGTATATGATAAGCCCGGTAAAATTACTACTCTAGTTAGACTGATCACCAATTACAATATAAATATCTGAATCATTGAATAATTTAATGGCTGAAATAAACTAAGATTTAAATATTTTTATATTAATTAAATTGTATGTCTTCCGACGGTGCTCAAGGTCAAAGTCCAAATCATTTCATGGTTTTGGATGCCATCTCAAGAGGAGTAAAAAAAATAAGCGATATAGCAAGAATTACGAAGTTGTCTAAAGACGAAGTAGAACTAATAGTAAATGATTTAAAATCACAAAAATTGATTTTTATTAATGAGAAAAAAGGATTCTTTGGGGGTAAAAAAATAGAAGTTTATACAACTGATACAGGATTTAAAGTGTTAGATTCTAAAAAACAAGAGTTAGCCAGTAAATCAAAATACCTTCAACAATTGTATGAGACAGGCAACAAGCGTCAACTGCAAAGCTATATGGATGATAATAGAAGCTGGATGCCAATGATGCTATTTTCTGGGTTAATAAACATGGTAATGTTCTCATCTATGATGTCATTCATGGGTATGCCAATGACCCCTGCAGAAACTACTCAGGCTGAATCTCAAGCAAGTGAGTCTGCTAATTCATCATCTGAAGATTCTGGATCAGCGTCAGACGATGCAGGAGCTGCAGATTCTGGGGACTATAGTGAAGCAGACTTTGGCGGTATGGATATGGGCGGGTTTGATTCGTTTTAGACGATAACACATGGTTCTATCTTCTAATGGAAGGATCATTTAGTTGTAATTTTTTTTCTTCTTATAAACTAATGTGACCAAGAAAAATATAACCTTCAAATTTCTTATTTATACTACTTTATAGATATTACTTGTTTCTAATTGTCTCCAAAAGTAAAAAAAATAGCAAATCATGACTGAAATGATTTTTACTATTACTTCAGACGAACACCTATCAACGATCTGAAACTACACGTTTATTCTACTTGTTTGTTTTTAAAAGAATTGAAAATATCGATTACAAAACGATATCTGACGTCACTTTTTAATACTCGGTTGTATGCCTCATTTATATAATCAATCTTAATAGTTTCAATATCAGAAGTAATGTCATTTTTTGAGCAAAAATTTAACATTTCCTGGGTTTCAGCAATCCCACCAATGGCAGAACCGGCTAAACTACGTCTGGAATTGATGAGATTAGGTGTGCCAATTCTATCATCATTTTCGGGAATCCCAACCAACACCATTGTTCCGTCTAAAGCCAGCAATCTCAGATACCGATTCAAATCCAAATTTGAAGATACTGTATTGATAATAAGATCAAAATAGCCCTCAAGAGAGTCCAGTACATTAGGATCGGATGTTGCAATGAATCTATCAGCACCCATTTTCTTGCCGTCATTTTGTTTTTTGAGAGAATGGCTCAATACTGTAACTTCTGCACCAAGAGCGTGAGCCATTTTTACCCCCATATGACCAAGTCCTCCAAGGCCGATAATAGCTACTTTTTTCCCCGCACTTGCTTTCCAACGAATTAGTGGAGAATAAAGAGTAATTCCAGCACAAAGCAATGGAGCCGCCTTGTCAAGTGGGATATTTTGAGGAACAAGAAGTACAAAGTCTTCGTGTACAACAATCCTGTTTGAATATCCACCTTGTGTAGGCGTCTTGATGCCTCGAATAACCTGTTCATCATTGTATGTGAGGATAGGTCCACCACCGGTACAGTACTGTTCCAAACCTTTCTTGCACGCATCACACTTTCGACAAGAATCTACCATGCAGCCCACACCTACCCTATCACCTTTCTTGAATCGAGTTACTTTTGGACCTACTTGTGATACTTTACCGGTTATTTCATGTCCAGGAACCATAGGATACCTAGAATTTCCACCCCATTCATCCTTGACTTGATGAATATCAGAGTGACAAATGCCACAATAATGAATGTCGATCACTACATCATAATCTAATGGCTCGCGTCTCTCAAATGAGTATGGAGCAAGCAATGCTTTGGGGGCTTCAGCAGCATATCCAAATCCTTTCATACAAAATTTAGGTTTTTATCTATTATAATAAGTATCGAATGTAAGACTTTAAACAAATAACATCTTATTTTGAGTGTTGCTAATTTTAAAAGCATCAGATATATCAAAATGGAGTTTGTTGATGAGAATTGATAAGTGGTCAAAATTCATTTACACTCGTGTATACATTTTTATATCAAAGGAATAGCAATGGTTAACATTAACTATCAGTCGCAGAAATATGTACTTGCTATTGCCAGCATAGTTGTCCTATTGACAATAGTGCCTTCTAGTTATGCACAACAGAATATGTCACAATCAGGTCAACAGGTCGATCCTGAGTGGCCAAATATTCATCAAAATGTAGTTACTAATTTTAATCCTAATGCATCATTCCCATCAATTAATGATACAGCTTATGTGCATCCGTTTGGAATAGTTATTGGAAATTGTCATATTGGAGAGAACGTATTAGTAGCACCAACAGCAGTCTGTAGAGGCGATGAAGGAACACCCCTTTATATCGGAGATTTTTCTAACCTGCAAGACGGTGTAGTAATTCACGGTTTAATAACCACACTAAATGGAGATAATCTAGATGACAGACGTTTCTCAAGTAATGGAGATCGTTTATTAGGAAATGATAGTAGATTCGATTCTGGGTATTCAGTCTACGTTGGAGAGAATGTTAGCTTGGCACATGGTGTACTCATACACGGGCCAGCCTTTGTAGGAAATAATACATTTGTTGGTATGGAAAGTATGGTATTTAATGCTAAAATAGGAAACAATGTTGCCATAGCAGTGGCAAGTACGGTAACAGGCGGAGTGGAAATTGCAGATGACAAATTTGTACCCCCAGGAGCAGTAATAACAACTCAGGAGCAAGCAGATAACTTGCCTGACAGAGTAGGTAGCGAGTACGAAAATATCAATACCGCCGTAGTCGACGTTAATCAGGAGCTTGCTATTGGGTATCCAGAACTTAATTTGCAGAATGCATCAGCAGTAGAAAGGGAGAGTATAATGGAAGAAGGAATGCTTGCGACAAGTCTCCCGGCTCATTAATTCTTCCAATAGGATTGAATGTCCAAATCGCAAACCTTATCAAACAATAAATAACTGCGAGGAGAATAACCAAGCAGACAAATCTAATTCTTTATTGAATTGTTCACCTAACTTTAGTTTAGTTTCTATCGGTATATGCAATACATATTTAGAATTTTGATTCCTGCTTTTCTGGATTCTAAAATTTTCTTTCAATTATTTTATTTTTGTCCTAATTGCTTAAATTGATCTATATTATCAAAAGATACCACAAGCACGTTATAAACTATAACTTACTTAAATTCATCTTATTAGTATTATGATCAGGTTCATGTGATCTAGACACCCTTGTACATAATAATTAATCCTTTGTCAAGACCATTTTGTTGTCAAGGTAGAGAACTTGACAACTCAAATATCTAAAGAATTTGTGCTTATTCTTCCTCTAATTGAATTTAACCGACTTATTATTAGATATAACATTCGGAATTTCATACTCTGTATTAATCCATCAATCAATTCCTTAAGTTTTTCAAATTTAATATCTCTTCTTGGAGGAGGTTGAAAGAAAACTCTAATCGATATGACATCTAATTAACAAAATTAATTAAATCGCATTCTAAAACTGAATTGATTGATGTGTCGGCCAAGGCATTCACTCCTAAAATAAAGTTAGAACACATTGTCACATTTAGCGATGCGGTATTCGCTTTTGCGTTGACGTTAATGGCTTTAACTGTCGACATTCCTGACCTTGAAATGAATCTTTCTGAGCAAGGATTGACCGAAAAGCTATATGAGATGATACCTCAGTTAGAAAGCTATATTCTAAGTTTCTTTATAATAGCTCTCTTTTGGGTTTCTTAT
>DATELO010000124.1:0-2792 GCA_035276505.1 Candidatus Nitrosocosmicus sp. | reverse complement strand
CACGCATTTTGTTCTGGACGCAGTTATGGATTGGGCGATAAAAAACTCAATAGAAGAAGTAATGGTTTTAGATGGAATCCCTGTTCAAGGCATTCCTGAATCCGACAGGAAGTCTGTAATATTAGCTAGCGAGAATATGGAGCAAAACAATACAAAGGAACAAGAAGTAATAGTATCCAAGGACGACGGCCAGAACAAAGATCTTTCCGATAATAAGTTAAATCCTCAAAGCAATTTTAATAGAAGTGCTATAGAAGATTCGAGCAAAAAGTATACGACTTTCATTGGAGGAATTGCAGGTGGATTGCTATCAGCATGTCTATCATACCAAATTCCTTGTGCCGCAATCCTTATTCCATCTTCAAGCGGAATACCTGATCCAGAGGGTGCTTCGCTATTAATCGAAACTTTCAACAATTTCATTAACGATGACAAGCTGAAAATTGAAACTACGCAGTTAAAGGAACAGGGTCAAAAACTGAAAAAACAATTAGAACAAATAATCAAGGCCGAACAAGAACAGCGAGCAGCCGGGGGTAGCAGTCAAGAGGAGGGAAACATTTCAAGTCACCGATTTATGTATGGATAGCTAAAAAGAATAGTCTAATCATCATCGATTATTCATTCTCTTAATTTTCAACCAGAGAGATCGCAATTGCCTTCGTTATTTATCATTGAATTTCTAATGCACTGTGAAATATATCACTGCACAGCATATGTGCTACATTAACTTTGTAATTGATCAATATGTGTATCAAGTATCACCAGTAAGAAATGCTCATGAATGTAATTATGAAACATGGTACAAGTATTCAAAATAATTTACAATATTTTCTTTACTATCAAATGTAATACGCCCGCTTTTTTATACATCTCACCAATTATTTCGAGAGTATTACCTTTTTTTAACAGGGATCTGGGGCCAAAATAGTCATGGTGATCGAGTGAGGCATACCATTTATCATTTACTTTTACAACTGCCTTGCCTATGATCACTTTTTCGATATATACAGAATATTTATTTCCAGGTAAAAACTTAGTTGATTCAATCAGAGCGATAGTATTTCTATCTTTATTAAGGAACACTATTCGTTTATTTTTTTTCAAGTCATCAATAGCTTCACTAATTATCGTTCTATCCGCATTAAGTTGTTCCTCTAAGCTGAAAACAGTTAACCCAGATTTTCCAGCTTTCCCAAGCAGTTCTTGAACTTGTCTTTGAACTCTATGAACTATTTTCTTCCTATCCAAACTTAATGATACTTCGTACAAATCCTCCAGATTCCTTCTCGTTATAGAGGAGACAGCATTTCCAGAGTTGTTGGACCTAGGATTATACGACAATCTCATAACAAGAGTCTTAATCTTCTTATTAGAATTGGACGAGATATACTCAAAAATAGGATCATCATTTATGAGCTTAATATCAATATTGGATCCTTCTAGCTTCTTTTTTTTACTGAGTTGCAAAAATTGATCAGATTCAGCATACAATTGAAATATTTCTGACTCAGGCATTCTGTCATGGGTATCAAAGAGTCTCTTTTTGTATGAGTTTAATGAGAAATTTGTATTTTGGAGACTTGATTGCATTTTGAATAGTTTCCTCTTAGAAGTTTCCAAGTACTTTATATCTATAGAATCATCCGAAACCAGGATCACTACTTTTCCGTTTGAGAACCTTCCAGTTCTACCTTTCCTTTGAATAAATCTTATTTCACTTGGGACGGGTTCATAAAACAAAACGAGATCGACATTAGGAATATTGAGACCCTCTTCAGCCACCGAAGTAGCAACCAGTACTGGGAATTTACCTTCTCGAAAGTCATCAAGTATAGATAATTGTTGGTCTTGACTGAGACCCTTTATCCCATTTCGATTAGACTGTCCATAAAAACCTCTGCACTGTATGCCGTTTTCTTCCAAAAACTTTGTAATTTCTTCTAATGTATCACGATATTGCGAGAAGATTAGAGCTTTTTTTTGGGTGTTAAGAGAAGCTGAGTTGTTGTTGGTGAAGGAAGTTCCCATGATAGAAGAATTGGTTGTATGACCTTGATCAAATTCAGATGTTGTATTTTTTTCATGATAAGATCCATTCGTTCCTTCTGAGTTTAGAAACTGTTCAACAATTAATAATACTTTAGTTAATTTGGGTGCGATTTGGTTGGCGTTTTTATCTAATATTTCTTCGATCTCTTTTACCCTGGTATCTAAAAATAAGTTAATGTAAGTTTTGGTAGTAGAGTTTTCTCTAGAATTATTTAGAAATTTTTTCAAAGCAAAAGCCCCTTGTGATTCAATTAGATCCCGACAATATAGAAGTATCATCGATAGTGATTGATACTTTAATGCAGTAATTAGGAATAGATTTGTATTTTTTGGATCCAGGTTTGATGTTATATAGTCCCTAAGGGACAATAGATCCTTTTTGTATACACTATCTGCTCGTTTTTTTTTCAGTAACTTATTCTTGATCAGCCAATTAATATTGTCATGGATCATGGAAGTCAAAAGTGCGGATATTTCTAGATGATAATTATCTAATTCTACATGATAGTATTCTATATCGGTATCGTAAACATATGGAAATACGTCTTTGTCTCGCTCTTCCTTTGAAATTATTTGTTCGATAAATAAATTGGCACAAATTTCTTTGATTTTATCTTCTGTAGAACCGGGGCTTGCAGACAATGCAAGTACAAGGGGAGGATCATTCTTACCCGTCTTTTCATAAAATTGACTAGATATACGTGTATAACTATAATCTTTGACTGCCCGATGAGCTTCAT
>DATELO010000123.1:0-2087 GCA_035276505.1 Candidatus Nitrosocosmicus sp. | reverse complement strand
GTAACTATTTTTGACAAATCAATTTGCTTATCTGATACAAGTCTAGCAGCTTCTTGTAAAGTAGTTGGTGTGGCGCCAAAACTACCAGTAATAGAAATTTGATTATAATGAATCAAGTTAGGATCTATTGAAAATGAAGCTGTATTTGACATTCCTGCAAATATATTAATTTTTGAATTCCTGGCTGCCACCCTTGTCGACATCTCTAAAGCTTTGGGATTGCTCGTAGCAATTATAACTATATTAGCACCAATGCCACCTGTACATTCTAAAATATTATCCAAAATTTGTTCATTATGTTCGTCATTGTCGTGTGCTAGTACTATCGTTGCATCTGCACCCATACTTTTTGCTTTTTGTATTCTTTGTGGAATTTTCCCAACGATAATAGTTTTTGTGTTGTACAATTTTTTAAATAACTGAAGGTGTAGTAATCCTATCGGTCCATCTCCAATTACGACTACGGTACTTTCCTTTGCAATTGGACCTATATGCGAGAATCCATTTAGACAGCAAGATAATGGTTCAAGTAAAGCAGCTTCCTCATCACTTAAATTATCTGGAACTGGTACTAATCCTCCAATCTTGATAGTCATTTCCGGAATTTTAACGAATTCTGCAAACCCCCCATTAATACTTGAGCCTATTTCTCTTAGGTTAATACAAAGGTTATATTGTTTATTATAGCAATATTTACAGTTCAAACATGGAACTATAGGCAAAACTGCAACCCTTGATCCACCTTTAATACTTGTTCCATTACCAATAGTTATGGTTTTATCAGTCTCCCCACAAATCTCATGCCCTAATATTATAGGCGGTGTAACCTTTCGATGACCATCTCTGTATACTCTAACGTCATATCCACAGACAGCACACGCTTTTACTCTAAGTATAACTCCTTCCCAAATGTCTTTATGATCCTGATAATGATAACTGCAACAATATACTTCCTCATTAGCTATACTACTAGGACCATAAAATATGGCTGCATGCATCATCTGCCTCTTGTTCCCTGCTTTCAGCGATATAAATTAATGATCAGGTATTCACTTTCACTAGGATTTTATATTCTGACACACTGGTGAATATACAAAAAGTTACTTATCCAGCTGATTACTGCTAAATCAGACAGTCTTTATAATCTCTAAAAAGCTTATCTCTGCTCATGCTATAGTACTCATCAAGGTCAAAATGAAATGAGAGTGTCTACTCAGGTTGGTTATTTGCAAAAACGGGTTTTGGCAAATTTAACATACATACATTTCAAAAATAAAAGCTTTAGTGATTAACGTTGAAATAACGTATATCCCAGATATCTAGTTGTATGACAAAATTTCTTTTCAATAGTAATACCATGATCGATTTACGAGATGCTTTCAATAGTGTATTTCTAAACTCATACCAATTTAACGAAAAATGCAACAAAGCAAAGTATTTAACCAAGCATATTCAGCTTGTCTAACAACAATTCTTCAAAATAATAACAATCTGATGAAGGATTTACCTCAATTAGACAAAATACTCAGGTGCAGAGTTCGCGATATATTCGATGAAAGGTTGAGAGAAGAAGAGTTTGTTACAACGCTTTCCAATACTGTTGCAAGTTATTCACAGTTAGCAAAGAGTACAGGCTTTGGCAAGGCGTACCAGCATTTATCTAATTTGTTGTCAGTGTGGAATAATGACGTTCTAGAGCCTCTAAGAGATACTTTATGGAGAACACCTTCACAAAAGATTCAGGAGGTAGAGAAATACTCTTTATTTCATTATAAAAGGATTGCCGATGGTGGTAATACTGATACTACTGGTAGTGACAAATCATCAACAACCTTAACAACAACAACAACAACAAACAATATGACTCCATTATTGGTTGTCTATGCATTTATAAACAGACATTATATTCTTGATTTACTTCCAGAAGTGAGTGTAATAAAGAATTTATTAAAACATGGATTTGATATATATGCTACTGAGTGGGGTACACCTTCTACTTATGATAAAGATCTTACTATAGGTCATTTTGTAAACAGCTATATGGATAAGTCTGTTGATCTAATAAGAAAGAACACAAAGTCAGAAAA
>DATELO010000122.1:0-14694 GCA_035276505.1 Candidatus Nitrosocosmicus sp. | reverse complement strand
TTGGATCATCTTTAATGCAATCACAAGATAGCATCTCAAATGATTTTACGATTCGTTATATTATATTATCATCTATCTGATCATTCCCATGTCAGATTCAATCTATCAGGTCAGCACTGATGTGTTGATTGAACCTCCCTTATTGAAATCTTTATACAATTAGATTTATCCAATTCACAGCCTTATGTTAGCTGTGTTACTATATCTAAATCGTTATTATTTCTTGATTATTGTCAAGAGCGCACCTGGAGGTCTGTAAATCACATTATGGCATTAGCCAACTTCATTACCGACGCCGCCTTTTGTCTTGGATGCGTTCATAAGCATTTAGATAAATGATAATATTAACTTTGGGATTCTGGATTAAAAAAGTCATTATCATTATTTTTTGGCAAAAGTTGCCCACATTTACAATTCGAATTGAATAATAAGCTATGAGTAACTAAAACTTCAATACGTATTTTTACAGAATCAAATTCAACAAACCGAAATAAACTACACATTCAAAAAAGTAATTCAAGTTAATCTCCGAAATAAAGTTCGTGTGCAGACCAAAAAGATAGGATTTAATTCTTGAGTTGCCGATTGAAATATGGGGCTGTAGCAAGAGAGATTGTCGACATTGTCATCTGAAAAGGTTGGAAAAGAATACTATTTAAAAAAAATTCCAGAAAATACACCCTGTTTGCTTCTTTCCTCCTTCTATGTCGGGGAGAAAAAATCCGTATTTTTGAAATTTTACAACCCATCTGATTTTCAAATATACTTTTGGAGTGAATATTTTTTCAATAATAATGCGACCCAGAAACATCAACCATATTGTTACGTGAAAAAAGAATTTGCGTCAGAAGCTAATAGGATAGTTGATGAAGATAAGACCAGATATACCATACAGGAAGTAAAAAAACTGGATGATATTTTAGATCGGGAGATTGGAATTTTAAAAATCCTAGCTCCCGATCCACTCGCAATCGGTGGAACCGACAATAGCTTTAGAGAAAAGGTAACCTCTTGGGAGGCAGACATAAAATATCATGAGAGTTATCTCTATGATATAGGATTAATTCCAGGAGCCTATTATAAGAGAATAGGGAATAGTTTAGTATTTCATGAATTTCCGATTCCTAAAGGAGTTGATCAGTACCTAAATACCCTTTTTACTTCAAATAATTTTCAAAATAACTTTAGTAATAATGAATATGACAAATTTCTGTTAAAATGGTCGCGTTTACTCAACCAACCTATTCCTAATATAAAAAGACTAGCATTAGATATAGAGGTTGATTCAGAGGAAGGACGAATGCCAACTGCGAGAGAACATGATCGAATAATAACAGCAGTAGGATTGTCGGGTTCAGATGGCTTAAAAAAAGTATTTGTTCTCAACCGAGGAAATGAATCATCATTAGACTCTTTGGATCAGAGTATAGAGCTTTGTGAAACCGAAAAGGAAATGCTACTCAAAGTATTCCAATTACTCAGAGATTATCCAATTGTGTTGACCTATAATGGCGATGACTTTGATCTACCATACCTTTACGCAAGATCGCAAGATTCGAGAATTGATCCCATAAAAGGAACTCCTATAGAAAAGGATCTTGTACCTATAATAATAAAGAGAGAATCTTTCATCAAAAGAGGAATTCAAGCAGACCCTGTTACACTTCAAAACGGAATCCATATTGATTTATTTAGAACTTTTCAGAACCGATCAGTTCAGAATTATGCATTTAGCCATAAATATTCTGAATTTACCCTCAGAGCAATTTCTGAAGCATTGCTAGAAGATACAAAAATTGAATTTGAAGGTAGCATTAGTGATTTGTCTATTCAAAAGTTAGCCGAATACTGTCTTAAAGATGCTGATTTGACTTTCCGGTTGAGCTCATTCAATGACAATCTATTGATGAAATTGATAGTCATAATCGCGAGGATATCGCGAATGTCAATTGAGGATATTACTCGGTTTGGTGTAAATCAATGGATTCGGTCAATGATGTTTTTTGAGCATAGGCAACAAAATATTATTATTCCAAGAAGGGATGAATTACTACAAAAGGGTACTTCTTCTACAACAGCAATTATTAAAGAAAAGAAGTATCGAGGAGGATTAGTTGTTGAACCCGAATTAGGAATTCATTTTAACGTTGTCGTCGTCGATTTTGCTAGTCTCTATCCAAGTATCATCAAGGTTCATAATCTATCTTATGAAACGGTTAACTGTCCACATGAAGAATGTAGAGATGATCAGCTTAATCATATTGAAGGAACGTCGCATTGGATCTGTAGAAAGAAAAGGGGTATGACCTCCATTCTCATTGGTACTCTTCGTGATCTGAGGGTCAACTATTACAAAAACCTGTCGAAGGATAACACACTGACTAAGGATGACAAGCAGCTATACAGTGTAATTAGTCAAGCAATAAAGGTGATTTTAAACGCTACTTATGGAGTTATGGGGGCAGAGATATTTCCTCTCTATTGTCTGCCAGTAGCCGAAGCAACTGCTGCGATTGGAAGAACAACTACTATGAGAACAATTAAAAAATGCGATGAAGATAACGTTAAGGTCATATATGGCGATACAGATTCTTTGTTTCTCAAAAACCCTTCTAACGAAAAATTGAATTCTATATCTAATTGGGCAAAACAGGAATTAGGTGTAGATCTGGAAATAGACAAACGGTATAGATATGTCGTTTTTAGTGCACTAAAGAAGAATTATCTTGGTGTGCTTGAGGATGGAACTGTTGATGTTAAAGGATTAACCGGTAAGAAGTCACATACACCTCCATTTATTAGAAAAGCATTTTATGAAATATTGAATATTCTAAAGGAAGTCTTTACAGAAAAGGATTTTGCAAATGCCAAGACGAAAATCAAAAAAGTAGTACAATCCCTGGCAGAAGATTTAGAGAAAAGGAATATCCCTCTAGAGGAGTTGAGTTTTAACGTAATGATAAACAAATCGCCGGAAAAATATGGGATCAAATCTGCCAGTACAGGAAATCACACAATATCATTGGATGGAAAGTCCAAGGATTATAACAACGTAAAGGGCGTTCCTCAACATATTAAAGCAGCAAAGCAATTGGTTGTGTTGGGACAGGAACTGAAAGCAGGTGACATCATTTCTTATGTGAAAACCAGAACATTGGATGGAGTCAAACCTGTATCTTTAGTGAGTAAAACGGAGGTCGATAACGAGAAATATTTAGAAACCATGGAGGCAACATTCGACCAGGTGCTCTCTTCTTTAAACTTAAATTTCAAATCAATCATTGGCAAACCAAGGCAATCGAATTTAGATGAACTTTTTTGGAGCTAAAAATTGAGGATCATAATTATCAGTAATATGAGGAACTACACAAATTGGACCCTTTAAAAATCCTCGAAAATTATTTTACTAAACCTGAAGACACTTCAGCTGGCTGCAACTTTTGCGATATACCAATACCAGTTACGTTTGATATGGCGAATGTAATAATCTTTGGTGCTCCTGTAGATATTACAACTACATTTGGAAAGACCGCCTCTCTAGGTCCTTATGCTATCAGAACAACATCATCCAAACAAATTGAAACTTTGATTTATGAAAAAGACATTGAAATCTATGAAAACTCATTAATATATGATTTGGGTGACATGAAATTTGAGGATTCAAAATTTTCTCAAATCAATGATCTTGATAAAATAGCTTCATTTTGGGATGACTATGATGAAAGAGTATCGAGTATTTTGAAAATAATAACTAAATCCAACAAGTTGCCTGTTGTATTGGGCGGAGAACATACAATTACGTATGGTATTTTTAAAGAACTATCTAAAGACAGGCCCTTGTTACTTCATTTTGATGCTCATAGAGATATGAAGTCAATTTACGAAGGTATGACTATGTGCCATACAACACCTTTTTTTCATTTAATTGAAAATGGATATCTTAAAGGAGAAAACCTAGTACAAATAGGCATTCGACAGGGAGATGCTAACGAAAATCTATATGCGGTGAAAAACGAGGTGACAACATTCAATGCTTGGGATTGTTACGACAACTTTGACCGAGTAAAGAATTGGATTAGAGACAATACTCACGGCAGAAAAATATATATCTCCTTTGACATCGATGTCTACGATATTTCATACCTACCCTGTACAGGTACTCCTGAACCATATGGCTTAAATCCGTTTCAAATATTGGATCTTATAAACTGCATTGATGCGACTGCAAGCCTGACTGGAGTAGATTTTGTAGAAACGGGTTTCAAGAACAACGACTTTCGGGAAGGTACTTTAGCGACTCAAACCCTCTTAAGAATACTGGGTGCCCCCTTTATGACCTAATTATGATATTTTACTATGAAGCAATCCTAGGCCTCTTTGATAAGTATTCCTGTAAATTAATTGGTAAAAAAGGCTTCTCTTTAATTTGATCTCTAATTAGGGTAACTAATCTTGTAACATCTTCTGAATAATTTTTTTTAGTTAACCTCTCTCGTATGGAAACTGTATTATTTGCAACTTCCTTTTCTCCTATTATTACCACATAATGTATCCATTCAGTTTCTGCCTCTCGAATCTTTTTTGAGAGTGTCTCATCCCTGTCATCAACATCCCCTCGTATAGAGTTTTCTTTTAAAATGGCTAATACTTTGTTACACTGGGGCATAAATTCTTCCCCTATAGGTATTATTCTTACTTGAGTGTTCATTAACCATAAAGGAAGAAAGGGTACCTTTCCTTCACGCATTAATTTGGCAGATTTTTCGAGTAATGCAAAAATTACTCGCTCAATAGCGCCACTTGGAGAATTATGTAAAATTATGGGGTATTTCTTGTTGCCATCCTCATCTACAAATGTAATACCATATCTTTCTGAGTTTTCAACATCTATTTGATCCGTAGATAAGGCTGATGCCTTACCAAGATTGTCAATAAAATTAAATTCCCATTTTAATGTAAAGTAAAAAAACCTTTCATCCCACATTTCCACCAATACAGGTTTTCCAAAATTTTTTACTAAATCGTGTATGTATTGTTTATTTTCATTGTAAAAGTCTTTGGTAAATCGTATTGCCATTTCTAAATCATCCCTTGTGGAGAGGCCAATTTCTTCTACGACTGATACCGATAATTGAAATCTTTTTATAAATTCTGATTTGGCTTGGTCCAAATCTCGACAAAAACCATGGCAATCAGGCATACTAAAAGCACGTAACCTCCTTAGGCCCACCAATTCCCCGCTCTTTTCTCTTCTAAAGCTGTACCTTGTCAGCTCGTACAATTTTAGGGGCAAATTTTTGTAGGATAGCTGGAAATCTTTTGTCATTAGGAACTGGCCAAAGCAGGCTGCAAAGCGTAAGAATAACTCCTTTTGATCCGATTTAATATTGTATTGTCTGGCTGGAAACCTGTTAAAGTAACTTTCCATCGACGGATGATGTGAATCATACATTATAGGCGTTTCAACTTCGAGCCCACCATATTCTGACACCTTTTTTGTGACAAACTGTTCCAGCAATGATTTTAGCAAACGACCTTTGGGGTAATATCTCATGTTGCCCGAGTCAGAAGCAGGTTCGTAATCCGAAATTCCTAATTTTCGCATCAATTTGACATGTGGTGGCTGTTCGTCAACAATCCTTTTTTTGAGAATTTCATAGTTTAGCAAATTTTCTAAATTTTTATCTGATTTACTAAATCTAAATTCATTATTTTTGACCAAGTTTCCTTTTGTGTCAAGTACATACCAGTCGGATTTCAAATTTTTTTCCGTCTTTAATGCTTCCGAGACGCCCTCGTTGTCTTCCATAATATGGCAAGAATCCAGTAGGTCCTCCTTTCCATCATCATGCTTAAACAGATTGATATCTTTTTTATAAAATGACCTTGAATTCTCCGCCATAGGATGCCCTTTGACCTTGAATTCTAAGGTCTTGGTCCATCCAAATGGTGCTCTACTGATTTTAACATCTGATTGATTGAACATTTCGTTCAATGATTTTTCTATCTTGATTAACAAGTCATATGCTTTTTTTGGACTTTCCAAATTTGAGCTGAGATGAGCGTATGGATAAAGAAGAACAGATTTTCCTTTGATTTTTTCAAGGTATTCTTTTATTTCAGCGATAATGTCAACTATCATTGTATCTTCATCACCCTGTTCAATTGACATCAAAATAACAACCGTGTCTTCGAACCTTTGTTTTTCGTTGATTGTCAAAGATTCAGCGTCAGTAATTTCCTTACTAACAGGAAAATATTCTATGTAGTCAACATGCAGTTGCAAGATTCGCATATTTAGTATCTAGAGTCTTTAGTTTGATATAATCCATACTTCTTTTCAAAAGATATGAAATGTTTTATTCTTCGAAATGATGCTATTATTGCGTGGGAATAAACGATTTTTGTTTTGCTTGCTCATCAGATGATTCTCAGGAATACTGTACTTATGACAATCCTGCCTTTTCTCCTGAAGAAAAACTTGAATATTCCCTGATGTTTATTCTATCTAGAACTTCAGAAATCCAACACACAACAAGTTTCGTTAATATCGAAGATCTGATAGAACGGGTCATTTCTCATGAAACTATTCATGTGGTCATACTTCAGTTGCAAGATAGGGAAACGTCGGATAAATTAGACGACTTGGAAATCGTTTATACATTCGGGGCTGGAAGACCACATATTATTCGAATGAATTACTTAGGATACGCTGATGATAATACAGGACTCGTAACTACTACTCTATAAAATCTGTAATTTTATAATTCGTAAAATGCTTAATCGTTTTCAAGACTTCTTTTTTCATATTGATATGATGATTTATTGTTGCTAATTCTTCCATAAACCTTAATTCATCTTCTTGAAAAGATTGTTCACTAAAAAAAATTTGATCATAGATCAGTTTTTGGTTTATAATTTGCAAGGCTCGTAAATTTCTGTGAAGCCTTGAAGTGTTGATTTTTGTACCTGACCTTTCTAAAGACCTTATGAGATTCATTTTATTTACATTCAATAGGCTGTCGGAAAAAACCCTGTTAAATCTGTTGACAATAACAAATTTGTTCTCGGTCTCTTGATATCCTATTATTGTACACGGAAGAATCTTTCTCAATCCATTTTTTTTCATGTGCTGGCAATGTTTGCTATCCAAAATTACAAAGGATCTACCAAAAGACAAAATTGCGTCAATTACCTGATTTCCTAGCCGCTCGTCAAGTTTGTCCTTATTAGATTTGATTTCGACGGGGTAAATTACCAGATTTTGAATTTTTATTTTGTGCTTTTGAGAAATAGTTTTAAGTAGACTACCACGTGAATAAATGTTCTTTAGATCATCATCTATTTCAATTGTACTTTTTCTTATTTCCTTGGGCTTGTGAGTAGATTCTCTTATAACTGCCAAAACAAAATCAAATTTTCTGTTTAAAGCTTCGTTTCTAATTTCTATAAAATGCTGTGAGTTTTGACCCTGTTTTCCAAAAAAATTATGGTCTGCATTCGTTTGAAGAAATTCCAAGAATTTTACTTTAAGCTGCAATTCGTTCATTGTATTGGTAACAAAAGCCGGGATCGGTCACATTAGGAATAGCAAACTTTCTTTAATTGTTTTACAAACAAGGCCAAATTTTTCAGCATAGAATCTTTGTCATCTCTGTGTTGCTGTATTATCTTTAATAGTGAACTACCAACTATGATTCCGTCTGCGCCAGCCTTGATCATTTTTAGACCATCCGAGGGTGTGCTGATCCCGAAGCCCACCGCTAGAGGTATGTGACGTCTTGCTGTTACAGCCTTAGTCCTCCTAATTGCATCAAACGTATATTTTTCGAATCTATTTCTAGATCCAGTGATACCATAAACTGAAACCATATATACGAAACCAGTAGAAGATGTGGAAATTTTGGTTAATCTTTTCAAATTCGTATTTGGGGAGGTGAGAAAAATAGTTGCTAACCCAAGACTCTTAGTAGCTTGCAAGTAATCACTTGCTTCTTGAAAATTCAAATCTGGCACAATAAACCCATCAATACTAGAATCTTTTGACTGTCTTAGGAACCTATTCAAGCCATTGGAATATAGGATATTCGAATAAGTCATTACAACCATAGGAGTATCGATATGTCGAGTTTTTATCGACTGTATCAATTGCAGACAATCGACTGGCCTTATTCCATTTTTTAAGGACTCTGAGAATGCCTCTTGAATAATTGGTCCATCAGCCATCGGATCAGAGAAAGGAATTCCTATTTCTATGATGTCTGCACCTGACTCTATTACTGTTTCAATGATTTCCTTGGATGTTCCTAAATCTGGATATCCTCCAACTAAATAAGCAATTAATGCTTTTTCATTACGTTTTTCTAAATTTGAAAACTTTGTGGTAACACTATTCTTCACTCAGCTCAACTCTTTATGAATCCATTTTCCGATAAATAGTTTTAATCATAATCAATCCTATTCAGATAGTCTTGGACAATTTGCAAGTCTTTGTCTCCTCTTCCAGAGACAGTAATAACTACAGATTCATCGCTTTTAAAATCTCTAGATGCCTTCATTATATATGCTAAGGCATGAGAAGATTCTAAGGCAGGTATAATCCCTTCAGTTCTTGATAACTCTAGGAAAGCGTTTACCGCTTCCTTATCAGTTATTTTGGGATAGTGGACTCTCCCTATGTCCTTGAGGTGTGCGTGTTCTGGCCCTATCCCCGGATAATCTAACCCAGCTGAGATACTATGGGCTTCTTTAATCTGGCCATAATCATCTTGCAAAAAATAGCTTCTCATACCGTGAAATATGCCAACTTTTCCCTTTGAGAGAGTTGATGCATGAAAATCTGTCTTGATTCCTTTTCCACCTGCTTCAACTCCAATGAGTTTAACCTTCTTGTCTTCTAAAAAAGGATAAAAAGAGCCAATGGCGTTACTGCCTCCACCAACACACGCTACCACCGCATCAGGAAGTGAACCCGTCATTCTAAGCATTTGATCTTTAGTTTCTCGACCTATAACGCTTTGAAAGTCTCTAACTATTGTTGGAAATGGATGAGGCCCCATCACAGACCCAATGAGGTAATGTGTATCATTTACATTTGCGATCCAATCTCTTAGTGCCTCGTTAATTGCATCTTTTAGAGTCTTTGATCCAGATTGTACGGGATGAACTTTGGAATTCATTATCTGCATTCTAAATACATTTAGTTGCTGTCGTTCGACGTCTTTAGCACCCATGTAGATTTCTGATTTTAAGCCAAATACAGCACATGCAATCGAAGTTGCTACGCCATGCTGTCCTGCCCCTGTTTCTGCAATGATTCGGTTCTTTCCCATTTTAACAGCAATTAATGCTTGACCTAGAGTATTGTTGATCTTGTGAGCCCCACTGTGTAAAAGATCTTCTCTTTTCAGATAAATTTGTGGTCCATTTAGCTTTTTGGTCAAATTCTTGGCAAAATATAGTTCCGTTGGTCTTCCAGCAAAACTTTGTAACAATGTGGAAAGCTCCTTTTGAAACTGTTTATTGATACTTAATTTTTTATACCATTTTTCCAAGTCTTCTAAGGCTGGGATTAAAGTTTCTGGTACATACCGTCCACCATAAACTCCAAACTTATCAGGTAATAAATTAGACTTCAAATTAGTAGAAGAGAAATATGGTCTTTACCACTTAATATTCTATCGATTCACCTGGAGTTTGCCAATTCTTGGATTCTTTTACCCATTATTTCGGGATTCTCCATTAAGGATGTCCCAATTAAAAATCCATCTGCACCTGAATTCATTAGGCTTTTGATATGTTTAGGCTGATTAATACCACTCTCAGATATTACTATATTTCCGGATTTGGATGTGCCAGTTAAGATGTTTATAGTTGTATCTATATTGACGTCTAACGTATCTAAATTACGATTATTAATACCTATGATGTGAATGTCATGTAAATGACTCTGATGAAGTTTAACCGCCTCTTGAAATTCATCCATATCATGGGTCTCCAGTATAGTTTCAAGCCCAATTTTACTTGCAAACTCAACTAAAGTTTCCAGATCATTTTCGGCCAGATTCTTGTCAAATATTGATTTAATGAACAGTACGCAGTCGGCCCCGGCGTTTTTTGCAGACTTTATCTGAATATTACTAACAATGATATCTTTCATCAATATAGGTAAAGTGGTCGCTCGTCTGGCTTTTACTACGTTTAATACTGATCCGTTGAAAAGAAATGGTTGAGATAATATTGATATACCGCAAGCACCAGCTTCTTCCATCGTCGAAGCAATCTCCTCTACTTTGAATCTTACGGGGTCAGCCAAAATCCCTTTAGATGGAGACGCATATTTGATTTCCGTTATCAAAGGCACGATGGGGGACGCTCGTATATTATTTTTTAAACTAATTGACTTGTGTGAAAAATAACTACGCTCCATTGTATTATTAATTTCATACGCTCCGGAATCTATTGCCTTAAATGAATTTCTTGCCAGTGTTCTCAAAACTGATTTAGATTGAGTAAACCTCAAATCACTTGTTACCATATCTGAATTCTTTTTCTAGTTGCTTTTTTCTGAATAAATAAATTTAGCTATAAAAATTGATATACCTATCCTTTATTTTCGCTTCCTTTTGATTCTTCATTATCCCAATGAGAATATCCATACAGGTGTTCTCAGTGATCTGGCCAAATGCAACTTGGGCAGAAAGATTCTTTAAATCAAAATTACTATCAATAAAACTTTTCATACTTGATAAAGATTCCGACTTTTCTATCATCTTTCTAATTCTTAAATTGTGATAGTTGATATGAATCTCACTTGCTTCATCATAATCTACTCCGTAAATATCGGAAATCTTGAGATTCAGATCTTTTTCTTTTTCTTTAACCATATTCTCATGAAGGACATCCAATGCATTCTTTCCTTTAGAAACTAATTTTTCATCGATATGATCGGAATTATTCTCCTTGCCAAGAAAATTATCTCTGTTTTCAAAAGAATTCATTATAATATACTAATTATATGTACAATAGCATAATAAAACTTTGCTTATTATGAACTCTTAGGCGAAACAGTATGGTTATTCACATAACACTTAATTATGAAAGATCATGATTACATTTTTTATATAGTAATTATGACCAATTCTCCAAAATTTATATTCATAACAGGGGGTGTCATGTCCGGCCTAGGCAAAGGTATAGTAGCTTCATCAATTGCCAAATTATTGCAGCTGTGTCAATTAAGGGTTTCCTGTGTAAAGATGGATCCTTACTTAAACTATGATGCAGGTACAATGAACCCCCTTACACACGGAGAGGTTTTTGTCACTGATGATGGTGGTGAGTGTGACATGGATATTGGAAATTATGAACGTTTTCTCGATATCAGTTTAAAGTCTTCTCATAATCTTACAGCTGGTAGAGTATTCTCCAACGTCATGAGATTAGAACGACAAGGAAAATATCTGGGACAGTGCGTACAAATTATTCCGCATATAACAGATGAAATTAAAAAACAGTTAAGAAAAATAACTAAAGAGGAAAATCTAGATGTTTTAGTCGTCGAGTGTGGCGGTACAGTGGGTGATATTGAAAGTCTCCCATTTTTAGAAGCATTAAGACAAATTGAATTAGAAGATGGCTATTCAAACACTTTTTTCGTTCATGTCACATTAGCCCCTGTTTTAGATACAGTCGGAGAACAAAAAACGAAACCAACACAACACAGTGTTCAAGAGTTAAGGAGAATAGGTATACAACCGGATTTATTAGCAGTAAGATGTAAGACCCCACTAACACAGGAAACAGTTAGAAAAATTTCCCTTTTTGCAAGTATTCCCGCAGAATGTGTAATGTCTAGTCATGATGTTCCATCGATATATTCTGTACCAGATATATTATACAAACAAGGCATAACAGATGTTATTCTCAAAAACTTGAACTTGAAGGTTAAACCCAATATTCTAAAATGGAATAAAATTGCCAAGGCTTTTCAAGATACGAACGGTATTTTGAAGATCGCAATTGTTGGTAAATATGTTGATTTGAAAGATAGCTATGTTAGTGTATCCCAGGCCTTACTCCATTCTGGTGCAAAAGTTGGCAAGGAAATCATAATAGACTGGATCGACTCTGAAAAGTTTGAAAATTCGTATAAAGGTGGTGCGCCGGATACAGAATCAAATTATTTGTCGAACATGCTACGTCAGTTTGCGGGGATCCTCGTTCCGGGTGGGTTTGGAAGTAGAGGCAGTCAAGGGATAATAAATGCGTGCAACTACGCTAGAGTTAATAATGTTCCTTTTTTAGGAATTTGCTTTGGGTTTCAGCTTGCCATTGTTGAATTTGCGCGCAATGCCTGCGGAATATCCTCTGCCAATTCTACAGAGATAGAACCCAATACAGACAATCCAGTCGTTTTATACATGCCTGAGCAGAAAAATGTGAAAAATCTGGGAGGTACAATGCGGCTGGGATTACACAATATTGATATCAAGAGTGGCTCAATTGCAATAGATATCTACCGGAAAAAATCAATTCAAAAAAGACACAGACATAGATACGAATTTAACCAAAAATACATGCAGGTAATTGAAGAAAATGGTTTAAAATTCACTGGCTCTTCTGACGATGGCAAGAGGATTGAAATACTAGAAATCCCGGGTCATCCTTTTTACTTAGGTATACAATATCATGGAGAATTCCATAGTCGTCCCGGACTGCCTGAGCCAGCCTTTGAAAGATTTGTAAAAGCTTCAATTCAAAATGCATAGGCAAGTAGAGCTTGTTACATTCATATCTTTAATTCATAAATCTTCTGTCTAGCATCTCTCAGTGAAATTTTTTTCTTTACATATCCTCTATTGAGAAGATGAGATAATGACAACCTGATGGTACGCTCTGGTAACATGGTCTTATTGATCAAATCTTTCTGAGTCATAGCTCCTTCATATTCCAATGTTTTTAAAATAAGTTTTGCACTTGGGGGCATTTTTAGCAAGTCTTCTGCGTACTTTACCTTCTTCTCTATGATCCTCGTTGCAGAATAATTATTATTCAAGGTAACCAATCTTGCTGGAAACTCATGTTTATTGCATTGGAGCTTATCTGTAATTTTCACCCTGGAAGTTCCATCTAAAATTACTTCACAATGATGACTTGACGTTATATCAACGATCTCTACTAGGCTCTCATCAGACACTATCAGAGGACGTCTGGTATTATCAAGAGAGTTTACTGATACTACAACAAATACGTGAGAGTTTTGCAATACTATTGGGCCACCCGATGACATTGCATATGCGGTGGAACCAATGGGTGTTGCGATTATCACTCCGTCACTGTTGTCATGCCAGATATCTTTATTATTTATCCTAAGAAAATGCTCCATTAAGATTGCACTCTTGTTTGAAAAGATAGCCACATCATTCAAAACAGGCTCTGTTTCTTTACCGTCAACTCTCACGGCTAGACGCTCCTCTTCCCTTATCTCATAATTGCCAGATTTTAAGGAGTCTTTAATCAAGTCAATTCCTTTCACATCTATCTGCGCAAGGAATCCTGTAGAATTGGATTCATATAGACCCAAGACAGGTGCAGATTGGACAGATGTCTTGTGAAAGTAATTGAGAATTCCTCTATCTCCACCTGGAACCAAAACCATATCGACATCTTTAGCAAGATCTTGATTAGTAGAGTTCATTATTTGAGTTTGGATACGGGAGTCTTCAAGAGTTTTTACAACTTGACTTAATATTGTAGAATCTTTTCCTGTAAATCCAGACAAAGCTATTCGCATTATAGTGAATGATTGTTAAATTGAGCTAATTTAATAAAGTTTGGATCTTTTAGACAATCAGGAAAGTTAATCGATGACTTTGAATTTAACCGTATTATAAAAATAGGTAGAATTTCTCTCAATTAATCTCATACTCGAAGGTATCTTTTCTATTCCCCTTCCTTTGGACTGAAGGGCTGTTATAACTGAGCCTGCTGCAAAACAAATTGCCCATAGCGGATCCTTTTCCTTTATATATGCACAAGAAAATCCTGTAGCTAATATGTCCCCCAAGCCTGTATGATCGGGACTCTCAATCTTCTTGAGGGTTATCGAATAAAGAATGTTTTTATGTAAAAAAATTATGTTGTTGTTTGCTGTAGATATAACAAATTCCAGATTATACTTGTTTTTTAACATCTTCATGCCTTCTACAGATGTAACTCCTCCGGTTAATGCCGACAATTCTTCTTCATCGGCCTTAATGGCAGTAACTCCATTTAAATTCAATTCAATATGATTTTTATTAGTAACCGAACCATTATCCCCTACCGTTCGCAAGAATCCTTGTGGATCTACCATAATGAATCTATTCTTTTCTCTATTAACAATCTGTGATAGGGTATCTGGGGAAATCTCGTCAATTACTGGACTTATTACAAATGCGTCACTTTCGAAGATATCATTAATTGTTATTGGAGAGCATCTAGACAAAAGAAATAATTCTCTACCACCATTTTTTTTTGATATTAGCCGAAATCTGGTAGTAGGATTAGTGGGATCTATCTGAGTCTTGTCCAAATGAATGTTGCATTTCGCTAAATGCGCAACTTTATCTAAGATATCTTTTCCAGCCTTTGTCGCTGGTACAGACTGAAAGTTGAATGTTTTTGACAATAAAGAACCATAGCATACTGGTC
>DATELO010000121.1:0-6287 GCA_035276505.1 Candidatus Nitrosocosmicus sp. | reverse complement strand
ATGGTTCATTTTCGGCCATTGTATTATGCTTTTGTTCTATAAACTTTTTTTATATAAATATTATTATTTTTTTCCAGTTATGACCAATTTAACATAAAATATTAGTAAACACGACAAAATAGATAAGATAGTAAATGAATTTTTGATCTACCACTTTTCCCACTTGTACTATGTCAACGTTCAAACTTATCGACATGGGCGTATAATAAGTAATTACGAATTAATTATTTCCAATGTTTAGTGTTTTCGAGAAAAACCTGTCCATATTTTGCCCCTATGTAAGTCTCCTCCTCGTATGAGAGCTCCCCAATACTCAATAGTTCACTCACATTGAAAAAATAAAATTCAAGTTCAGGTGGACTTACTACAATCGCATGTCCACCTTTAGGTCCTACCTCAAATCTATGTGGAGTTTCCTTTGGAACACAGATCGTATCCCCAGCTTTACCCCCTACTGATTTTCCATCTAAAACAAAAGTATAATCTCCCTCAACTAAGTAAAAAGTTTCTGAACCTCTCGGATGTTTATGCAAGGCCGGTCCCAAATTTGGTGGGTGAATTACATCTAGTACTGTGTACCTGTAGTCTGTTTCGGAAGTAAGAACCTTAATCGTAAACTTTGCACCATGAAAATCAAATGTTTTGTCCTTCACGAAAAAGATTAAGACTTTGAGAATTTATTTCTTTCAATCTTTCCATGAACAATGACAAATAATTAGGTTTGAGAAAGTATATTGAGATTCACAAGATTATGAATTCAAATCGACCTTGTTTATTGTCATAATAGCATTTGCATAAAACAACTTAACCCACTAGCATTTTAATCGAGAAACCGCATAGAAGTAGATGTTTATGCTAAACAGTAAATCTTTATTTAATAGTTTTACAATTACATCTGGTCTCAAAATTAACCATAATAATAGAGGTCTATATGTAACTATTCAATCAAGATTCTAATAATTATTGAATAATACCATAATTCAAGATACGTTCACAATGGTAGAAAAGTTTTAGTTACCATTTAGGAATGTTTATTATACGCTCACTTTATTAGGATACTAATAATGAGTTGCTATAACAATTCCACGAATATTTCAATTATCTCCAAAATTTTTCAAATATCTGGACACGTAAGGACGGAGGTAAATTAATTAATTTGACTACCTCACAAAAATCACCCAATTGGCTACGGGCCATTCAGATAGGTTTAGGACTGCTAATATTATTCTTGTCAATAGTAGTATTGATTAATCCTATTATTGGTGCAATATCCGTTATTTTCTTCTTGGCATTTCTTTTGCTATTCGCAGGAATTGAAAAAGTAATAAGTGGTTTGTTTGTACCAGGGAGATCTCGATTCGCAAGTATTGGTCTGGGTATAATAGTAATAATCGTTTCCCTGATAGCTTTGGCTTATCCTGTGGATGCAAGTATTTTTGTGGTTCTTCTATTGGGTATAGCTCTATTGATTGATGGGATCTCTAGAATAGTTCATGGAATTAAAGATAAGGCTAGTGCAAAATGGTCAAAAGGATTTAGTGTTGGGGTAGGTGTACTTTCCATAGTATTAGCTATAGTAGTAATTGTTTTTCCAGGAATAGGTCTCGTTTTTGCAGGCATCTTAATTGGAATAGCATTACTGGTTACTAGCTTTCAGATTCTTTCGGCAGGAATTTCTGGTCAACAGAATAGAGGAACAGATGACATAACCAAATAATACCCTTTCTCATTAATACAAAATTGATGTTTTAGAAAGCAGGCAGCCATCTAAAATAATTTAATTGATCATAGCGAATCAAACGAGGGGTTAACCCGACATTTTCGATTTGTTTCAAGAATTGTAAAAATAGGCCTCTAGTGGTAGATATAGTGAATTAGCTGACTAACTATCTGAATTGAGTTGTTAAGAATAATACAAGAAAATCGGTGTATACGCAACGAACTTGCTGAATGTAATAACTCAAACTATAGAAATTGAAACAATTTTTTAAATTGATAAATCCATCTAAAGCAAATCATTATTAGTGAACCATGATAAGGTCAACAACAAGTATGATAAAATAAAGCATCTAGTTGAAGTCGATGATGACATCCTGGCGGTATTTATCATCGCATCTTCTCAGATCGAGAAACTATATGTTGCCAAGAATGCACATATAGATATAGACTATGTTAGAACAATATTAAATGAATTAGGCTCGATAATTGGCGGTAGCAAAAGTCTAGAACCAAAACTGGATTATGAAAGCAGATTAGGAAAGTTAAGATGGCTAGTTATTGAGTATGATAAGATTCGAATTCTAAAAATACATGAGGACAATAGAGTGATTTTTGTTCTTATAAACAGTAATACCCAATTAGAGCATACTGTAGATAATATACTAGGTTATTATCTTGATTTAGATGAAACCCCAAAGAATCTCTTTTGAGAATTGCACAGTTTCATCAAGTTTACAATAACAATATAAAAAGAATAACTGTAAATATTAAGGAAATATGGCGACTGAGACGGTTTTTATTCATATAATAATATCTCTTTCAATACTCCTTTTTAGTGCTAAAATCTTTGCAGAGATATTTCAAAGGATAAAGCAACCTGTCGTTTTAGGCGAACTGTTGGCCGGAATTATTGTAGGTCCCTATGCTCTTGGCGGTCTACCGTTATTTGACGGCCAACCCCTAGTAGTTCTCGATGATACTATTAAACACATTGGAGAATTAGCAGCAATCGTTATTTTATTTATTGCAGGTCTAGAAATTACCCCAAGAGAATTCATGAGAGGCGGATTAGGATCATTTACTGTGGGAGCATTAGGAGTAATTGTACCATTCATTGTAGCATTTGTAGTTTTGTCAGCTTACGGTTTGGCTACTTTTGAAATACTCTTAATAGCAACGGCTTTAACTGCAACAAGCATTGCAATTTCCATCCAAGTTCTATCCGAATTGGGTAAAATGCAATCAAGAGAGGCTCGATTAATCCTTGGAGCTGCAATAGTTGATGATATCCTCGCTATAGCAATACTGTCTGTTGTAGTTACCATGGTGCAATCAGGAGAGAATATACCGCAAGTAACTGACGTAATATTTCTAATTTTGAAAATATTAGGATTATTCGCAGGATTGCTTATTGGTGCAGTACTTCTCGTTCCGAGGATATTACACAGAGAGAAATTATGGAGGTCAAAAGGAAGTATAGAGGGCATTACAACAGCCATATTCTTTGGCATAGCGGGATTGGCTGCTTACGTTGGCTTATCTCCAATAGTTGGTGCGTTTGCTACGGGAATGGCAGTAGCAAGCACTCGAATAATCAAACAAGTTGAAGAGTATGCTCACAAACTGCAATTTATCTTTGCACCACTATTTTTTGCAATAATAGGTGCACAAGTAGACCTTAGAGGTGTCAATTTTGATGTCTTGGTTATTTCTGGAATAATCATTTCAATAGCCATATTAACAAAATTAATCGGATGTGGGTTGCCTTCTTGGATATTTCTAAAAGATAAGAAAAGTTCAATGAGAGTAGGAATTGGAATGGTGTCAAGAGGTGAGGTGGGATTGATTGTTGCTGGTGTCGGAGTTACATCAGGAATATTATCTGCAGATATCTATACTTCCATCATCATGATGATAGCAGTTACAACTATAATCACGCCAATTTGGTTAAGACACTCATACAAAATCAAAAATGATTTGTTGGAAAAAAAATAGATAATTACTATTTGGTTAAAGAGGACTGATACCAATAGCTTACTTTTTTTTCTTAAATCAAAATACATGCTATCTTATACAAATTATAGTAGAAACTAATTAAATCAAAGTTCGCTTCAAATCTATTGGTAACAGGTTACTATCATTAAAAACTGAATTCAGACTGAGGATTGTGATGATATCTTGATGCTGTTTAAATATAATAACTTTACCTAGGATCTATCAAATGATAATTACGCCATCATTAATGCAAAACAACCACGTTTAATTACTAAATTTATTTCTAAGTTTTATCAGTCTCCTTTCAAATAAATTATCTCTGAATTTCTTTTATCTATATACGAATATCAGTCAGAAATTAAAAAAAAGAAGGTGAAATCCTATACTTTGGCTGTCGGAGAAACTGTTTTCTTGCTTATCAAAATGCCCAATAGAACTATGAAGGCGATTTGAAATATTTCGATAATTATTGCTGATTCCCCAATTCGGCCCGCTCTGCCAGTAATTGGGTTGTCAGGGATACGAGTTAATAGCCAAATTATAAGGAAAGCGAGCGTGCCTGCAATACCTATAATATCCCAGGTCTTGCCCCACCTTTTAATTGTCGGAATAACCCAAAATATTTGAGCAATACCGCCAACCAGAAATAGAACGGTCATGTTTGTATTGGGGGCAGGTAGCATAGTCAAATGTAAAATTCCGGCTATCGCAGTGCAAATTGATGCAGCGACTGCAACTATAAAAATTGAATTCATTATCTATACCTACTCAAAAACATATAATAACATGCTGATTTTTGGATCATTCCTAAATGATGTATCTTTTGTTTAATCATTAGATTCAATACCAAAAACTGCAACAAGAATCAACCTCTATTTAGTCAATTGCTGCCATTAGTAATTGCAAATATTTTTTTTACCTGCTTTTGATTCTTTCTGAAATTTACGATCCCAGTGACAGATATAATTACAATCAGAGATATCACGACAAAAAAGAAAAAAGAACCACTGGATTCGCTTTCATTGCTAGATTGGATATTAATTGAATCCTGATTGATTGCTTCTAAAGAAGGCGGCGAGGTCACTGATAGAAATGAGGCTACAATGAGGACTGCTATTCCCAATAGCGACTCGATCTTTAAAGAGTTGTTGAGTCTTTTAAACAGCTCAATCCTATTTTTTCGAGATTGCTCTAAAATGCTATCGTTTTTGTTAATATTACCTATTTTTTTTACCAAAATCGATACCAGAGATGTATATTTATATATTTTGAGTTGATTGTACCTGCCTATAAATATTAATGGAAATGCTAATCCGAGTTTTAGAACAAGAATTTGTCCGTATGAAGTACTAAATACAGAGTTTAGGTCTTGAAGATGTACGTAACCTAAGAATAGCCCAGAAATTCCAATGATACAGAGTGCAATAATAACTACAAATGAGAAATTCATCAATGAAATAGATATGTTATGAACGCTCATAATATCACTAGAAATATCAGAAACCGAATTTGTCCTATTCGCGGTATCATTGTAGTCGATAGGCCTGATATTTTTCAAAAAAATCAATGAAAGATAAAACAGTCCACCTATCCAAATGGAGACGGCCATGAAATGAATCCAATCCATTGACACTGCAATTGCAGAAAACGATGACAGCGAATTACTATGACTAACCATACTATTAGAAAAAAGATTAAGGGAAGACAGGATCATTATACCTAACAGAAATATTTGATCTAACTTTTTGTTTCTAAAAAAATGCATTTTATTTGTAGAAAGTTTATCACCATTGTTTGGATTTGTAATTCTCTCCCTCATTTTAGATACAAAATAGAATAAAACTATCGTCGCGATTATGATGGAAGAGGTCACAACACGTAACAGCCAAACCTGACCCACAGAAGTACCAAATAATATATCAAACGCAGAATAAATGTCCAAACCCATAGTCTGTGACAGTTGATACGATTGAAGTAAAATTATACAAGTTGAAAAAATTACTATAGATAAGCAACACAGTATTGCTATAAGAGCGACTCTTTTTAGAGCTCTTGTATTTGAGTGTACATCTTGTTGCTTTAATTCATGGGAGCTGTAAGTATTGTCTCTTTTTTTATTGAGAAACCGGTTAAAAAAAAAGTAATTAAAGATAATTCCTAAGACTGCTACTTGAGATATGATTACCATTGATTTCAATATTGCATCATTTACAGATGTTACTGCTTCGGTAGATGCAGTATTTTCAAAGGTAGTTTCAACCTGAGCAAGTGTAGATATGTCGAAATTAACTAGGTAAAGTGATACAAATGATAGAATCAAAAAAAGGCAGATTATTTTAGAAATTGACATGTGAATTTGATTTAGGGATGTAGAGGTATTTTAATAAAAAAAATTAATTGGAGGTTCTGTTTAGCTCTTGGCTAATGTCGTATTGAGAAACATATGGTTCAGGGAAACCTATTCTTTCCTCAGGACATCCAAATCCGCCCAACAGAGCTTTTCTTTCTACTCCTTCAGATATTTGTACTGTTGAATTATCACCAGGAGCTGATTCACCAGCAGAAGGTTGGCA
>DATELO010000120.1:0-6173 GCA_035276505.1 Candidatus Nitrosocosmicus sp. | reverse complement strand
TGACGGGAGTCTGTGCTAATAAATCTGTGACAAAATGGGGTAAAACTCCCACAGTGGAGATAATCAACAAAGATAGAGGTAATGACAACTTTATCATCCTATTCAAATAGGTTCTTTGAAATATAGTGTTTTAAATAGATTTGGATTACAAAGTGGCTCACTTTCCACCTTCATTGTCCCCTAATTGATCATCCTGTTATTCCTCAAGTTACTCGTCATCATTAAGATAATTAATTCAGACCTGGAGTAAAGATAAATTCTTGGTCCAACAGTGCCTATAGCCAGCCCAAAATTTACATAATGTCTATTTCTGCTGTAGCGGGAGCTATTGTTCAGTACATTTAGTTTTCATCAGTATAATCTTTATTATCTATCGATGGATTAATCCAGTAACCATTTATCATATTATTATATTCAGGTCTAACTGCACCTAATTGCTTAACCAATTCTTCAAACACCATTTTATATTTTATAGAGCCTAATTCGTTCCATTGTTGTAAAAAAATTGGTAATACTCATCAAGTAGATATTTATGGGTATGTATAAATGAGAAAATTCTGAATTTAGAATAAATAAAATATATCCATATTTTGAATTCTAAATATCAAGTCCTAAATGGTACTAACAAACAGGTATCTATTTCGATAGGATTAAGTTCATTATCGCATGCGGGTTTGGTACCAAAAGTCATAGATTATTGATAAATTGACCACCATTTTACTATTCGATGGAGACTCAATTTTTCTCAATGCCATTAACATTTCAATAGCCTCTAGTTGAAATAAACGAGAAATATGAGGTATTTATAAAATAATATCATAATAATTGCATGAACAAATTAACTTTGTTGATATTTGCAGGAGTTCTCACTATAGTAGGATTTATGAATATCGAGGCTTTAACATTGGTAGATGGTCAGTTATCAATGGAAAATTCTTCAAATTTAACAAATCCAAATAACCCGACTCTACAATTAGACGAAGCGTATAATCAAACAAGTGAACTAGATAATAATTCCACCGAGTCAGACAAGAATCTGCCATCGCCTATGTAATATTGTAATTAGTTAACAATAACACGATTTACTGGTATAACATAGAACTCTGCTATTAACACAGAACTAATCTCGTGGTGACAAGATTATCTGACATCTAGGAGATTTGTTTGTGTCTATCTCATAAACCTTTATGCACATTTAGAGTGAAGCGATTATTTTGTGACATATCAAAAAATAGTTAAAACTTTGTTGTTTGGAACAGTAGGAGGAATCATTGCAAGCATAGCCATGTATCCGTTTCTTTTTCTTACTACAAGTATGATGGGACTTCCACTAGATGATTTGTCTATAGCCAGGGGTATGGCAATAAGTAATATCAATGACAACTATTATCTAAATTTGACATTAGGGATTGTAATGCATTTGATTACTGGGGCTATTTCAGGTGTAATATTTGCTATTATAGTATCTACAATTAAAAAACTTGAAATCATAAATTTAAAAAGAGGATTTACAGAAGGTCTAATCTACTCGATAATTATTTACATAGTTTTGTTTATTCCGACTACTTTAGGAATGGTAATACCAAATCTGTTTGATATAATGAATCAATCCAATCCCACTCAAAGTGGTTTTGAAGATCGCCAAACTATTGAACAAAATCTCATTCCAATCTACGTGTTTGGATTTATTGCACATATCATATTTGGAATAATATTAGGATTCATAACATCACTGTTAGTCATTAGAGGCCACATGATACAAATCAAATGATATCCTTTTCAGAGCTTATTGAAACGGTTAGTAAATAAAGTCATCTCGTTAATCAGTGCGGGCATGAGATTTCACACTCGTCTTCCAACCAAACTAATATACAAAATACATTGTTGCCTTACCTTTTGTCACTGCTAACTAGTAGCTGATTTGTTAGGATCGAGTCCCCACAAAGTATAAGGGTTTAGTTATATTCTCCTCAGATGGGAATATGACGTAATGAGTGATATTGTGAAATTCAAAAATAAGATGAATGAAGTTATCCTCCTGTATTACTACTACTGCTACCAATAGTGCCATTGGTTGAGAGGTTCATTGTCGGATCAAAGGTCGTACCGTTATCGGTGCTAATTCTAAATACCGGCTCATTACTAGTTTGATTTGTTTCCCACCACGTGACAAGTATCTTATTTTTATTATCCCCAAAAGTAGCAATTTCTACTTCTTGTGAATCAGCATTTGGCGTGTTACTGAGGTTCACCTTTTCTCCAAAAGTTTTGCCCCCATCAGTAGATGCTCTAAACATAACTTCGTCGTTACCTGTATTGTTTGTCCACCAGGCTATGTAGATATTGTCACCAGAGGTTACTATAGGGGCCTTAGGACACGGACACCTACGCTCAGCACCGGTTGCTGCCTCGGCCTGTTGTATGAATGTTGTTTGAGAAATTGCGCCAATTGCTATCAATATTACAATCGCGCTTACTATCAAAACACGATGAGTCATATTAGGAGTTACACCGTCAAAGATATTTTAGCAGATAATTTCTTCAATGAATAATAATTTCGTCCTTTTTATCAGGAAAAACTCACACAATAAAATTTGATGAAGGTAGGGTCCATATACTCTGCAAGTTCAGTAGTATGTGAAACAAATCTGACCAAACTCAATCACCCAGGGTAATTACGATGACAAGCAATGCTTTAATATGTTTGACACTTGTCACAAATGCAATATTGTGGGTTATTGACCTTACTCCAATACAAAAAATATAATATCTCACTGCATTACTATGAATAGTATCTTGGGTGTTTGGATTAAGTTCCGCATGGTATAAGGGTTCGGTGGCACACCAAAGTATTAGACAATTGTATCACTTTTCGTGTCTTTTCTTTTTCCATTTATTTCTATTTTCAACTAACATTTCAAAATTTTCATATATGTGAGGCCTGGTTTCCCGCATTCCCTCTACTATTGGTTTTGCCTTGAGCCAGAAAGGAGTAGGATTGAAAATATCAAAGTAAATGTCTGGATTTACTAGACCGTGGCTGAGAAGTGTGCCAGATAATTCAAAGAATCCGCATACTGCAATAAAATGTGATTTTCCTTCTGAGGCTGGTGTATACTTTTCATGATACTCTTTGTAATTGTTGGCATCTAGTTCATCTAAAAACCAGAGTCTAGATTCTCTATGCCCATCATATATCTTATACAAATCTAAAATTATATTTACATGATTATCTGTTGACATATTATATTACATATTATTATACTTGATAAGTTTATGATTCATTTGAGTATTTTTCGATTAAAAATGACCTTTTATCAATGATCAAAGACGAATATTGAAATGGGCTCGTTGGGACTAGTCACAGATCTGCGAATAATTCAAGAATAAACTAGATCAATCAATTTGGGATTTACAAACACTTCACTCCATTTCAATATTTTTCAAATAGAATATCTTAAACTGTGCTAGCAGAATATCCTCTGATAACTACGCAGCCGGCGGTATGGCGATATCCGATACTTTGGCAAACAACGTCTCTTGTGCAACTACACGGATTTCATTATTACTCCCTAGAACAAGTGAAAACATCCATATTTCAGGTCATAGTAACGATTAGAGTAATCTACCAGCGATATGCGCTATGACATACTTAATAGATATGAAATGTACTTATATAATGTGATAAGCGAAAAAAATTCTAACCCCGTGACTGTGCCTTTACGCTCTTCCTTTAAGAAATTTTCGTCGATAGGGCCTTTCGATGATGTTGACGGAAAGATAAAACCCTGTGTAATTTGCGGCGTTACGGCTACTCAGGAAGCGATATTCACCGTAGATGGAGCTACCATCGTAGAAAAATACTGTGATTCATGCGCAAAAAAAGAAATAAGATAACAGGTACCAAAGGATTTTTTTTATCTAACCTTTACTCTCAAAAAAGGCAATGATCATTATTCATAGAATCTCAATTGTAAAGATGAAATTTAAAAATACCCTACATCTCATACATTCCCCTATGGCTACCAAAGTAGGTAGCTAGTTATTGGGAATTGAGTATGAAATTTCACACGAGTTAGAACTTGAATAAACCAGAAATGAACTAAATTAAGTATTTACTTTATATTCTCAAGTTCTTTGGAACACTCTTCACAGACTGTTTCATCTTCTTTTGATGTGAACAATTTGCCACATGATGAACACATTATCGTATGTTTTTCATACATTGTTATTGATATACAGATAACAAATTATTAAAACCAAGATCTAAATTCATCACGCCATTTTATTTGCATTTCATGAGAAAAATAAAAAATCGTAATTCTCATTTAGTAAAACTGTGCATGATTTGTTACTAAAATTAATTTCCGTACATTCATTTTTTGATTATTGGATAACTGTAGAGTGGTATCTACTACGGAATCTTTAAACTCGAGCTTTTTCTTTAGCCTAGTCCATCACTCCATCTGTCTTGTCAATATCAACTTCATTGTTAGATTCCCTTTTCTGAATATCATAATGACTATATTCTCTATCACTAAAAATTAGTACAATTGGATAGTTGTCAAATATAGTCTCTTGTTTCCTACATTTTTATAATATTATTTTAGTTTTGTGATTTATCCTGAGCATAATATTTTTCTTTAATCTTTATCAATAAGCAGATATGTGCATCATACTTACAATATAAAATAAATTTCCTAGCTAGAGCATAAAGTTTACTCATCCTCCATTCATGCGATAATTCTCTTTTAGCCAGTTGCTAGACCGTTTAATTTTCTTCCAACTAAATCGCTTCCATTTGATCCATGTTTGAATTTATTTAATAACACAGGCATGAAATCGGCATCTAAATTATTATTACCATTTATAGTAATACATTTATCTATTCTATTTAAGTCATGTTATATTAAATCTTTTATGAGTTCTAATATCGATTGGAACGATGTCATAAAGAAAGAAGCTAGAGGTATTAATGATGCTGATTTTGGTGAGGTTCAAGAAGTAACGGCTAATTTTGTCATAACTCAGAAAGGATTAATTGATGTAGAAACATTCGGTATCCCAAAAGAAAGAGCAGAAAGTTATGATGGAAGCGTATTGAGATTTAATGTTTCTGAAGATGAAGCTTTCAGTAAATATCGAGGGGAAGGAGAAGCAGAAGGAGGAGGAGAAGATGCTTTAACCATAGACACAATGGAAACTCAGTTACAATCTAACCAAGATAGGGATAATGAGGAATTAACTACTACAGTACCTCTAATGGAGGAAAGAATAGATGTTTCAAAACAAACCGAGGAAGATACGGCCAGTACAATAAAAAAACCAATAACAGAAACAAAAACAATAGAGGTACCTGTAACCCATGAGGAAATATCAATTGAAAGAAGAAAACCTACTGGGGAGCAGATTTACACCGAACAAAAGCCAATCACATCAACAGAAGAGATAGAAATACCAGTCAAAAGAGAAGAAATTGAGGTCAACAAGAGACCATACATTAGAGAGGAAGTTGTGGTAAAAAAGAAGCCTATAACTGAAACAAAAGAAATTACTGAGGAAGTAATGACTGAAAAAGTTGATGTATCGGATAGCAAGATATAAAAAAATAACATCAACAGTTATCTCCTAGCTCGAACTTTTGGATAGATTTACTGCGTACTAATTTTCGATATTCTTACATCTACTGTATTACTTATTTTTCTATTTCTATTTTTTATGATTAGTATAACAATCAATTTCAAAAAAGTATTCGTTTCAATATGTTACTACTAAAATAGATATAAGATCATTGTCTCATTTATTCTAGAAAAATTTTTGTTCAGATAAAATATGGATGAGCCTTCATTAATTTAAAAAAAATAATTCTTTTATCGTCCAAATGGCGTCGGCAATTCAGCTCCACCATAAGTACCGGCAGCAAGGGGATCTACATCATCCTTGGGTTCCTCAGTAATGATAAATTCTGTATAGGTATATGGATTAACCATATGCTCTGAAGTCTTGAGGCTTCCTCCTTCAATTGCACCCAGACTCAACTTATAGTTAGAACCATCAGCATCAACTAACCATGCTTCAAATACTTTATCTGGTTTTGGTATTGCTGTCATATTTATAGACAAATCTGAAGTCCTGTTTTGTACATCAATGGAAACTGTTCCTATTTTTTCTGT
>DATELO010000119.1:0-15614 GCA_035276505.1 Candidatus Nitrosocosmicus sp. | reverse complement strand
TTCTTCTGCTTCTCTTTTGGTCTTTTCTTCTGCTTCTCTTTTGGTCTTTTCTTCTGCTTCTCTTTTGGTCTTTTCTTCTGCTTCTCTTTTGGTCTTTTCTTCTGCTTCTCTTTTGGTCTTTTCTTCTGCTTCTTTATTAGGTATTACATATCCTTTAGGAAGTGTCATAGTTGAAGTGATGAATAAGAAGATTAATGTTTTTCTAAGATTCTATAAAAACGATTAATCACATTTAATCATAGTTAAAATCTGTTCGAAATTTTTCCTACATTTTTCATGTTTATATAGTGACAGGAGATTTAGAAATTCAGTTCTCGAATTATCATAATTATGAAACGCATTTACTTGTTCTGATATGTAACCCTTGAGAATCAAACCTTGTAAAGCAGAGGTCACGTTATTAACTTTTCTCTTACTACTGGCGCTCTCAAAATCGACTATGGTGCATTTTGAACCATCAGGAGAAATTATTACATGATTATCTAATTTATTCAGCTGACCATGATCTAAACCCATTTCATCTAACTTGTAACATTGGTTCAAAATATCTATTATTATGTGTCTTACTAAATCTATATCTGGTTTGGAAGAAAAGAACCATTTTCTTGCGGGTAAACCTTCAATACATTCCATTAATAGTATATTTTTCGTACGCAAATGGACTTTTGGTCCTATATTATGTGTGTTGACATATTTATAAAAATTAAATTCATTTGCCATTTCATTTCTGCAGGAATCAGTCCGTCTAATTTTAATGGCCATTGTATTATTTGCATAATCAAGAACTTTGAGAACTAAACCCTCATTACCTTTTCCCAATATGTTAACAGAATTTAAATTGGTGGGACCCTCTAATAGTACAAATTTTATATTCAATGAAAGAAGTTCGTTTATTCTGGTTCGATATTCATCGGCACTAAATCTTGGATAACACAATAGATCGACTAATTTACTCGATGATAAAACAAACTTATTAGAAAATTCTGTCATCAGTATGTATCAATTCAGAGATAGTATTACTTACATGCATATCAAATTTATGGTCTTGATTAAAGATATATAAGTTTAAGGAATTTAATAGATCAGTTTTCAGTCCTCTTGGAATTCCTATCAAATTTGGATTATTTGTAAAAGCAGATTCAAGATATTTTTTTATATCAGTATAGTTCCTAAAAAAAAGACATTTGGTTATAGAGTTATTGTCTATCCATTTTAATGGAGATATCATGTTAGCTTCGATGAATTTTTCAACGTCCTGTGTTCTAACAATTTCTGGGCCAACTTTAACATATAGTGAAGATATCGTAGTTGATTCGAGCAACAATGCTATAACACAGTGATTTTCTTTTTCATTGACGCTACAGGTAGATTTCAAGATTCTAAACCCATAGGACTCCGAAAATCTTATAATCGATTTTGTTAGCTTTTTGAGTTGTCCCCAGATAACATCTGAAGGTCTATCAGTAAATCTAAATTCGATTGTTAAAATAAATGATGACAATGAATTTTTGAGACGATCCTCAACTGCAAAGTTACTATTAACAGAAAAATATTTTGTATTTGGATTTGTCATAAATTTTCTAGAGGCTTGAATCAAAATTGCAACGGAACGAGTGGAAATTGCACTACCTAGGTTTCTATTTTGATCTACCGGATCTAATATTACAATAAAGCTGTTATAGAGTTCATTATTCGTTTCTTTCGGAATTGTATCTTCATCGATCCTTATAATCAATCCATTCTCATAATACTTTGAAAAGAATTCGATAATTGACAGAAAAGATCCAAATTTTAAGATCAATACTTCACACACATATCCACTAAACCCTTCAGTAGAAATCTCCGCACCATAGATCTTTAGGGATTTTAAAAATCGCTTTAGAACTCTAACTTGATTTTTCTGATTTTGATCCAGGTTGGTAACCATATAAGAGGTATGAAATGGAGAACGATCTGCAGCACTTTTCCATTTTCCAAAAGGGACATCAAAACAAGGAACTACATTTACTTTTATCCCGTCCACTACCACTTCGACATATGGATGATCGGCATAGCGAAGATATGGGGAATACTCAATTAAGGATTGCATCCCTATTTGTTTTCCGTATGTTTCAAAACGATCATAGTCAACGCTACTACTAAACTTGACAAAGATATCAATATCGGTTGAGTTTCTAAGCCATGTTCCTTTAGCGAAGGAACCACCAAAGACGATATCTGTAATATAATCTCCCAGGTTATGATCTACAATATATGAATTAAGTTTCTTTGTTACTATGTTTGCACAATTTTTTAGAACGTTTTCTTCAAGGGATGTAGGAATACAGTCTATTACCATTTGTTCAATTAAACTATTGATGTTTATACTTTTCATTTCTTTAAACAGCATCAATAATTAATAAATCAGAGTATATCGGCCCTTCAGGTGTAAGGACACTATTTTTAAGTTTAATGTGTTTTACTTTATCGACGTGAGAAATTTTTAGAAGGTTGGGATTAAAGGTCTTGTAAATTTTGAATTGTTGTCTTGGACGAAAGATTGTAAGGTGAGGGACAAAAGCAGTTTTTTCTTCTGCTATGTAATTTTGCAATTTATCCCTGCGTTTGTTGACTTGATCTAGCAATTTTGATATGATATTGTAAAGGTTATTTAATTTTTCAGTACTTGGTCCGTCTAATCCTAGCCATATGACTCTCGGGTTAGTGGAATTTGGAAAACAATCTACCTTGATAAATCTTATATCAAATGGTTTAAACTTCATATCGCTTAAATTTTCAGTTACATCTTTAATTGCAGAATCATCAATATCACCTAAAAACCTGATAGTTAGATGAATATTAGCCTTAGCGACGGGTCTAAAGTTAAATTTGTCAAACTCAAATTGCTTCATAATCATATTTTGAAGGTGGACTATCTTTTCCACGCCCGGAATATCTATCGCAATAAAGGTTCGCATAAAATAATTGAACTAAACTCTAAATATATTAATTCGCAAAATCCTGACAGAATTAAAAGATAAATAACAAAAAAAAGTTCATAGATAAAGTGTTGACTGGTTCGAATCAATTCGTTATTTGTTTAACTGGAATGCCAGGGGCGGGAAAATCAACGGTAGCTAGGTTTCTAGAAGAAAACGGATTCTACCCTATTGCAATGGGAGACGTTATAAGAGAAAGGGCAATTGAGAATAACCTACCCCTAGATGATCGTAATCTAGGCGAATTAATGAAAAATTTTAGAAAGACTCATGGAAATGAAATTATTGCAAAGCTAACAGTCAAGAAAATCATTGATTTAAAAAATATTGATTTCATTGTTGTCGATGGAATTAGGAGTTATGATGAATTCATTGTATTGAAAAGTATAGGATATGTAAAATTATTAGCTATACATGCCTCCTCTGATATTAGATATAACCATATCAAACAGCGAGATAGATCTGATACACCAGCGAATCACGAAAATTTCCTTCAAAGAGATGAGCGGGAAATGAGTGTAGGAATTAGCAAAGCAATAGCTTTGGCAGACGAATCGATCTCTAATAACAATATAACAGTGAAGGAGCTTAGAGAGCAAGTCGAGCGGATCATCAAAAAGTGGATTGATGAATACAACAATAGTAAGCAAGAAAACAACATCACTACCACATAATAGATTTGAAATGGAAAATAATCACTTTGAAATTACAATTATGACCCCGGTAAATAAGACTGAGGATAAACAAAAAGTAATTTTTTCACTCAATAATATTTTTCCTAAATCAGAATTGATAGAGAAGAAGAACACTATATCTATAAAAGGAGATGATTTCAAAGTTTTGGAAAAGCTTAAAGAAAAAATAAGATCCAAAAAATCATTAGCTGTCTTACAAAGAATCCTTTACAATAATTACCACATGAAAAGTACATGGTTCTTGATAAATAAACAGGCAGCCTATGGGGATGTTGTTGCACTAATAGAAAATGAAAACGAATCTCCGTTAGGACCAATAAAAATATCCATAAATGGATGCAACCTGGAGCTAATTAATGAATGGTTTGAAAGTTAAGAAAAGACCGCACATATGTTCTTATTCGGCTGACAGATCCCAATAATTTGCATCTTTGAATTCTGTTTTGGGCTTTCCAAGAGATTTCCATTCTTTGAACGATTTCGGGTAAAGTTTTACATTTAAAATACCAGCAGTTTTTAACGCAAAAAACGTCAACCCAGACAAGGTACCAACGCTTCCACAATAAGTAATGATTTCATTGTTTAAATCAATGCCCCTATTCTCGATGAATCGTTTAAGTTCAGAGGGATTTCTCAATATAGAATTTTCAGAACGTAGCATGGTATAAGGAATATTCTTTGAATTGGGAATGTGTTCGGTTAAGAAATTCAATCTTTCCCTTGAATCAATTATGATTTTGTTTTTATCATTCTGAGCACTTTCTATATATTCGGCATCTGCAAATATAGAATTGTCAATGTCTATAGAATGTGACGTTTTAGGGTATTTATTTGATTTTCTCTCGATTTCTAATCCTAGTTTCTTCCAATTATCAAAAGTCACTTCCAATAATGCAACGTTACTATGTCCTACATACTTGAACGACCATGCTACCCTGGAAGCTAACGCCCCAAATGTATCATCGTATATCACTACAGGAGTATCATCAGATATTCCTAGATTATTTAGAATTTTGATTATAGATTCGGGATCGTCATTAGATAACAATTCAGCCAATGGTAAAGAAACGGCAGTTTTAATATGACCTTTTAGGTATTCGTCCTTTTTTCTTACATCTACTATCCTAACTTTATTCTTTTTAATTAGAGTTCTTAGAGTGTCAATATCACAAATATTATTCAATGTAAGTGACGGGGATTTGCTTTTTTCACGTTTTTTTAATATTTTAATTTGATTATTTTTTTGCTTGAAAGTTTTATTCAAGCTGCACATTCGCCTCTTGCTGTCTTTGCAACAAAATTAGTGTCTGTTCCATAATCCTTATAGAAATCAGGAGCTGATGTAAAGGCAGGTAATTCAATTATGGGCAAAAGTATCTTTTTCATATCTTCAAGATTCTTAACTTCGCTAGTTCCATTCCCTATAGAGATTTTATGAATCCATTCGTTTAGTTTTTCACCAGTTTTTCTTTCTTTCTTATATATATCAATTATCTTAAGGACGACTTCTAACACCTTTTTAGCTGGAACTCGCATTACAGCCTTGCCTAATTCACCTTCTTCTCCAGTGCTCCCAGCAAAAAGCATTGTATATATAGGCACCATAGACGTTCCTATACGCGATGCACCACCATAAAAACCAATTGTAGCTACCTCATGCTGACCACAAGAATTAGGACATCCGCTGATTTTAATAGTCGAATTTACAAAGTCGTTGTCCTTATCAACATTCAATTCTAAGAACTTGCTTTGAATTTCTTTAGCCAATCTATGTGAATTGGTGATAGCGAGGTTACAGGATGTAGTTCCAGAACAGCCCACTGTAGATACAATTGTATTTGCACCCGGATTTCCTAATCCACTTCTAGATAATCTTTGAAAGACTTTTGGCAATTGGTCCGATTTTATGTATCTAATCAAGAAGTTTTGTTGAGGATTTGTACGTGCTTTTTTTTCTAATGAAAATTCTCGAATACAATCTGCAAGAACACGTAATTGGCTCGATGTGATATCGCCAGCACCTAAGGAGATATATACGCTGTAAAAACCCGATTGTTTCTGGGCAACTACATTGGTATGAAGCCATCGGTCATAGGGTGTATCATTTGGTTCGGAATTTAGTATAGGTAATTTCCTTTTCTTGCTGCTGACCGACAAAGGTATTGCAGAAGGATTGGTTGCAGTTGCCTCAGCTGCTTTCAAAAAGCCTTCAAAATTGTTTCTTGTAGGAATCGATATCGTCGCTTCTACCAATATACGTTCTTTTAGTAATAATTCTTTGAATTTTTCCCACCCAATTTCACTAACTAAATAACGCATTCTATTTCTAGCGAGATTTTCTCTATTTCCTAGTCTATCATAGAGTCTAATGGTAGCGATAGATGTTGACAATAGTCTTGATTCTGGAGTGAACTCTTCTAACAAATGACCTATAAATGAAGCAGCACCTAGGCCTCCTCCCAAATATACACGAAAACCTCTTATCCCATCCCTAATAGTTGGAACCAATCCTACATCCGCTATACGAACATAACCATGTTCGGAACAACATGAAAAATTGAATTTAAATTTTCTAGGAAGATTTTGACAAATAGGATTTCGTAAAAAAAATCTTGCAATTGCCTTAGCATACGGAGTGGTATCGAATGGCTCATTTGGACATACGCCTGCAAAATGACTACACATTACATTTCTAATAGTATTACCGCACGCTTCTCGCGAAGTAAGTCCGACTTCAGCCAAACCTCGAAAAACTTCGCTAACATCCTCTAACTGGACCCAATGCAATTGAATATTTTGTCTAGTAGACACATGAGCAGATCCGATTGAAAATGATTCTGATAAATTGGCGATCTTTTCGAGTTGGTTGGGCGCAATATCCCCACCAGGTACCTTTATCCTTATCATACTGAATTCACTATTCAATCTAGAGCCATAAGCACCATTTTGTAGCCTAAAACGCCTAAATTCATCTGCATTTAATTTATCTTGGCGATAAAGTTTTACTTTATTAGCAAAATACTCAGATTCTTCTGCTAAACCCCATTTTTCATTTGTGTCAGGTTCTTTATTTTTTGATGAAGAAAGAACATCATACTCAATAGATTTTGCCAAAGTTAATACTATAATGGATTAACAAACCTTATATTTTTTATGGAACATGCATATTATGCAGAAAGCAATCAATTTTTACAAAAAAAAGAAAGTTAAATTTAGAAAAACTTATAGTTACAATTATAAATTTAGTATTTAGGTGGGGTCGTAGCGAAGCCAGGCATCGCAACGGGCTCCAGATCAAATAAAAGGGCAATATTGAAGAAACCCGTGGATCAGGGGTTCAAATAATATATTAGGATATATTAGAACAATTCCCTTCGGCCCCATCTTGTTATTAGATTATTAATATTATAGCATACAAACGTATTATAAACTAGTTACTCTAAAAGGAGATCGAATGAAGTGTATAAAATAACAAATTGTATCGATATATACAATGGATAGATATAGTCAAAATCAGACTATTTTGTTTTCTTAAAGCTAAAGTAACAAGTATGGCATCGGTCCTTTCCGTAGATAACTCCAATTCTGCCACATTCAGAACATTTTTTTTCATTATCAACGGTAGAATCTAACGATTTTATCTTCTGAATACATCTATCACATAATGGAGCATCCAGGTTATGGCTCGATATGAAAACATCTCCACATTGTGAACATCTGAAACTATAAATTTTTCCTTTTGGTTTCCATTTTCTAAATGGATTGGCAGTAAAAGTATATAGTATTTTTCTAAAGGGATTTGCCATAAAGTATATAATAATCATACAAACACACATTTTAGTTTAATGGCAAGGGGATAAATAATGAAGATTAAATAAGCTATAATTTTCTGTACAGTTGTCTATTTCCTATTCGAATAAGGAAAACTCCCAACGAGATTAGAACTAAAGAAATAAATAAGAATGAGGGATTTATTACTTGTTTAAGCAAATTAGGTGCATCCAATATATAGTCACATGTAGTTTCGCAAACCTTCGTAACAGGAAACAATAGTAGTATCAACCCAAACAAGATAAGCATAATGACACCTATTGTAGAGACCACTGCACCCATTTTTATGATTCTACGATAATTTAATGTGATATTCATATCGAATAAATTTCAAAGTTAATATTCAAGTTTTGATGTATCCATTGTAACGTATTTATATTCACTATTTTTCGAAACTCGATTGAATTGTTTATTGTAGTAAAAAAAAGGAACATTATCATTTACATGCAAATCCCAAATTTTATGTACTTGGTCAAAATATACTTTTCTCTTTTTTTGTTTACGCCTCATCAACTCATGGCTCAATACATGAGAAATTTTTGCGCAATTATTATCTGCAAAATACCTTTCAGCTTTAAAATCTGAGGAAAAAACCTTGGGTCTAAACCAAGTAGTTAGGCCAAAATTCTCGCCATGATAACCTTCCAAATGACAATCTGTCCACATGGGCTTAAAGTAAGTAAGATAAAAATGAAATATCGAAGAACCTCTTTCTCTATGATCTCTTAAAAGATAGGCCAGGTTTACACGGTCAAAGAGTTTTCCAGGGATCACCGGCAATATGTCTGCTTCCACAGCTAAATCCTCATGAAATTCATGCTTGATCCACCATTTGAAAAAACGCGTCAAAGAAGAAACATAATCCCAATCTTCCTCGTATCGCTTCTTCCATTCCTCATTTTTTGACACATAAATAAAAAATAGTTTATCTTGCACCATAAGACAAACATCATACAGCAATAAAATTTTTCACTCATCGATAACAATGCAATACAAAAAGTTCATAATTTAGAAGCAATATAGACAAATCAAATGTCATTTAGAAAATTAGGTGCTGTGATACTTTTAGTTTCAGACATGCGTAGATCTATCCAGTTTTATAAAGAAACTCTTAATCTACCCATTAAAAAAGAATCAGCAGAATGGACAGAATTTTTCAATAAGGAAACTGTATTGGCCCTGCATCCAGTAAAGCATAAGGAGAATCTGAAATCCGGTCAACATATACTGATTGGATTTACTGCGAGTGATTTTGAGCACACCATAAATAATTTAAAAGAAAAGGGTGTTGTCTTTTTCAAAAATGCTAAAGATGAAGGTTTTGGAAAACATGCAATAGTAGAAGATCCTGATGGTCATCTAATATCAATTGTAAAATTAAAAGGCAACCAAAATGAAGAGGATGGATTTGATTTTCTTGGATTAGTAGGTGCAGAATAATAGCACATCAGGCAAAAGAAAAGATTCATGCTAAGATCTGTTAAATCATGTAGCTTTACAGAAAAGCAAATCTTAATGCTGTCAATATAGGAATCAGAATAGAAAAAATTAATACAAGAAGCTAAACAAAATTGAAGAACATGTAACAGCTCAAAAGAGAGTTTAGATAATTATTTTACCAGGATTCAGTATATTTGATGGATCAAACGATTTTTTAATGTATTCAAAATAAGAAATAACAAAACTATTATACACATTCCTTATATACGGGGTTCTAGATATACCATCGCCATGCTCTGCAGTAATTGTTCCTTTGTATTCTTTTACCTTTTTGAATATTAAATTAGTGATATCATCCAACAACTTTGTTCGTGTTAAATTTAATGCGTTGTCAGAATTGTTAGAATCGATTATTATTGGACGTGTATGAAGGTTTCCATTGCCTAAATGACCATAAATAACATAAGACAGATCATACTTGTTGTATAGACCCAACATATAAGTAATATATTCATAAAGATGATTGATCGATACCGCTGTATCCTCAAAAATAGTAAATGGCTTTCTATTTCCTACAGTGTATTTGATTGCCATATTCAATGCGTTTCTTCTTGAGCCCCATAAATTGTTTATAGAATCTACATCATGAGCTTGTTCTACTACCTTGCCTTCAGAATAAACAGCATTTCTAAGCAGTTTTGATATAGTGTTGATTTCACCTTGGTATTGGTAAAAATATTCAATAAACACTAGACACCCATTATTACGTGCAGTTATAGATTTAACCGATGAATCCATGACAGGAGAATCTAAAAGCTCCAATGCGACGGGCCTTGTAGAAAGTATTTTGCTGGTATACGTACATGCCTTCTGGACGCTAGAAAAATATACCATGTATAATGATCTAAAAATGGGTAAATCTAAAATCTTTAGTTTCAAGGAATTAAAAATGGCCAGGGTTCCCTCAGACGCTGCAAAAAGATTCTGTGGATTGAAAGTGGGAGTAAAGATAGAATCGAGTCTATATCCACATGAATTTTTGCTTACATTGGGATACATTGAAGATATCTCGTCATGAATCGAAAACAATGGTTGCAAAAATTTATTGAATCTATCATCACAAAGGCCATTTTCAGCAAAACCTTTCCTTCCATCAGAATAAATAAAATCGACGTGTTGTAAATATCCTAAGATACTACCATATCCCAATCCATATGGACCTGAGGAATTATTCGAAACCATCCCTCCAATTGTGCAATAATTACTGCTTGCAGGATTTGGGGGTAAGAACTTGTCATGTTTTCGTAACTCTTTATCCAGCAACCCTTTAACTACACCAGGTTGAACGCTCACACAATTGGATTTTAAGTCCAGATCAAGAATCTTGTTCATATACTTAGTAAAGTCCAATACTAAACCATTTGAAAGACTTTGACCAAGTAGACTTGTGCCAGCACCTCTACAAGAAACAGACAGCCCATTCTTGATTGCAGAATTCAAAGATATTTTAATATCATCCTCATCCTTGGGGAAGCACACAAGTTCAGGAAGAATTTGATGGTTGCTTGAATCTACAGAATAATAGTCTTTAATCCATGCTTCATTCGAAACTTCGCCTTTGAATGAAAATTTCAGTTCAGCTAAGACGTCCACAGATATTTCATATCGCTAAAGAATATAATGTTTAGTAAAAACTATCAAACAAATGAGATCAAAGAATATAAGAACTATTTTGTTATTATAAAACTTTGATTTTCAGATATGAAAATCGTATGTTCGGCTTGGGACACGACTTTGTTGTTCCCTTCAACTAGAATTGGATATGCTCTTACATTCTTTTTCTTAATAAGAAAATCAAGCATAGCTCGAGCATTGGATTCAGCGAAATCACTTATTAGCCAGCGTAATGCAAATGGAAGTGTCTTAAACTTGTTCCATAAGTACATAATGAATTCATCTGCCTCTTTATCTTTGGTTGGTTTTCTAGATATTAATGAGAAAATATTTCTTATCTTTCCTTCATATACTATTCCTAGGCCGTCACTAGTAGTAACAAAAGGCTCTATTGCGTATGCCTGATTAGATGATAAAGAGAATGATGATCCATAAGTCTTAATGTTTGGAATAGATTTTCCTGCATGAATAATATACTGGTCAAGAGAATGACCGCTTAGGTTCTGAATTGGTTTTAGGCCATTGTGTGATATTGTATTCTCAATTGTTTTACCAATTTCACTAGATTTAGTATTATGTTTTGCAATCTTTATAGCTTCTGATAATGATAATTCAACTATTTTTATCAACTGATCATATTTTGGATCATATGAAATAGTAACTGCAGTATCTGCAACATAGCCATTTATATGTACGCCTAGATCTATTTTTACGACATCAGTATCTTTTATTACAATTTGATCGTTTGGTTCGGCGGTATAATGGGCGGCAATTTCATTTATGCTAACATTGACTGGAAAAGCAGGACGTCCACCATTATCAATTATCTCTTTTTCTATTGAATTGCATATTTCATAAAGCGTTCTACCAATATGATTCCTTTTTCGAGTGTTTTCCCGAACTATGGATGCGATATGACCTGCACGAGTGTAATTCTCTAGAGACATAAAATAGAGATAATATCATCCCCGAATATAATAATAATGCGAATAATGATTTATATTAATTGAAACAAGATTAAAATTAGACAGAAAATTTCTCTTTAGGAAGGGATCGTAGTCTAGCTTGGTAGGATGCCAGCCTTGGGCGCTGGAGGTCGTCGGTTCAAATCCGGCCGGTCCCATGATTAAATAATAGTTAAAATAAAAAATTATACTCTTCTTCCTCGACGACCCCCAGGTTTTCTAGTTGTATCATGTGGAACAGGTGTTACATCATCAATCCTTCCAATTCTAAATCCTGCACGAGCAAGTGCTCGTATAGCAGCTTGAGCACCCGGACCTGGAATTCTTGGACCAACACCGCCAACTGCCCTTACTCTAATATGAAGTGCATTGATTCCCTTTGTTTTGGCTGCGTCAGCAGCAGAAACAGCGGATTTCATTGCTGCATATGGAGATGATTCATAGCGATCTGCAGTTACATGACGGCCTCCAGAACTAATAGAAATGGTCTCTGCACCGCTAATATCAGTAATATGAACTAAAGTATTATTATAACTACTAAAAATATGGGCTACCCCCCATTTATATTGAGTAATTTCTTCTTGTGACATTAATGTAGAATTTTTGGGTGTCGCATTTAAAAACCTTCTTAACCTAAATGAGTGAACCCACGGTTTTCAATTGCTTCGGTGTTTCCATCATTCTTTATAATAAATACTTGTCCATTGCCTCTTACTACCTTGCCTATTACAAAAATATCCAGTTGATGGTTTTTCAAAGTTTTAGATATTCTCATTAAATTTTTTTTAGAAATAGTTCCTACTATATGGTATTCTTCACCTCCATAAAAAATAAGTTCAAAATAATCAAGTGCATTGATGGATGAGAACTGTCGCAAATGTGTAGGCACAGGTATACTTTTCTCATCAATCAATAGATTTACGTTACTCTCTTTAGATATCTGATTCAAACATGCAGCAAGGCCATCGCTAGAATCAGTAGAGGAAGAAAGGTAATGAGCAAGTAGAATCCCAAATTTGTAGGATGGAACAGGATTCAATACAGAGTGGATCGATTTCTTTTTAAAACGGTTATCAGGGCTTGGTAAATTATTCATCAACATCTTTAGACCCGAAGAAGTATATCCGAAGATTCCTGAAACAATAACAAAATCTCCCGCCTGAGCACCTTTTCTTCTCGGAACATTCACTTTTGACGACAGAAATCCAAACATACAACAATCAATTATGATTTCTTTAGATTCGTTTATGTCACCGCCTATAATATCAATTTCGAAATTCTTTGAGCAAAGAGTAAATCCATCAAGTAATTTGGAAATTTCACTATTTTTTAATGTTTTAGGCAAACCCAACGAAATTAAAGCGAATCTTGGTTTTACACCCTTTGAGACCAAATCGCTTATGCTGGACACCATTGATTTTCTAGCAATTTGTTCTAGAGTCATTTTTGGGGGCACATCAGTATGCTCAACAAGCATATCACATGTAGCAGCCAACACCTTACTGTCATGAAGTCCACCACCAAGAAACCTCATAGGTAGAATAGATACATCATCCTTGCCAAAATAGGGCTCTATATTTGGAATTCCAAATCTTGATATTATTAAATTTAATATTTGCTTCTCATTGAGTTTTTTCATAAACCTCAACTATTTTGTCACGGAACGTTTTAAAGAGTGAATCCACCTTTTCAATGGTAGATTCCAACGATATTCTTAGCACGTGTTCGGTATTGGAGAAACGCACCAGGATCCACGAATTATCATCAATAATAAATTTCAAACCATCAGTATAGATTATATCGATAGAATGAGGCTTTAGTGCAGATAATATTTTTTCAAATAGTACCTTATTATCAGTTTTTGCATTTATTGGATATTTAATTCGTATTTGTCTAAACTTTGAAGAAACCGCCATGCACTCTCTAATCAAATCCTGATTCAAAGAACTAATAATAACACTAGCTAGTAAACCATCTCTGCATGAAGTGAAACTCGGCATGATAAAACCCCCACTGCTTCCTTCCCCCCCTGATTCGGAATGTGTTTCAAGCATCCGTCGCAAGACATTTGATTCACCTACTTTGGAGAAGAAAATTTGACCGCCATGATCTTTTACATACTTTTCAATAGATAGACTGGTATCCAGGCTAATTGTAAATTTCTTAAACCCATTATTATTAATGACATTTGCAACACAAAACAAAAGCGTTAAATCAGGGTTGAGTTGGACTCCCTCGCTGTTGACTACTACCAATCTGTCACCATCTATATCAAATGCAAAGCCAAAGCTCAAATTATTTATTTTAACCAAATTGCAGAGGTCAACTAGAGGATCAGACGTGGGATCAGGACCTCGAGAAGAGAATCCCATCCTATCATTTATTCCAAGGTATTTTATCTGATATGAGTTAAGCAAACGGTCCGTGTAATTGCATGCTGCCCCTCCTCCAAAATCGATTCCAACTCTTAAATCCTTATTAGAAGGAGTGGTAGGATGAAAGTGATCCAATATGTCAGTCATATAATGGGGATCGATTTTAAAATTGTGCCCTATTTGAGAATGCTCATGAATTTTGGTTTCTAATAACTTTTCTAAATCCGACTCAAATAAACCCCTACCATTAATAAGCATCTTCAATCCATTCCAGGGTAGAGGATTATGAGATGCGGTAATCATTAACCCCCCCGTATAGTTTCTGGCTTCTCTAAATAATATTGGGGTTGGGGCCACACCTAGGTCGTATACATCAATTCCTTGTTCTAAGAGAGATCCAGTAACAACTTCAGCAACCAGTTTACCAGACGGCCTACTATCTCTTGCAACTACACAGTTTGTTACAGCAAAGTTATCCTTTAAATATGAACCAAAAACCCTAGAGAAACGAGATATCTCATGTATGGTAAGGTCTTCATTAAATATACCTCTGATTCCTGAAATAGATATCTTCACGATGTTAAAAATATGTATGCAATATTTATGTTAATTGCCTATAATAGCAGCTAAGAATTAAGAAAAACGCGAACCGGTAAGCATAACTTCGCATTGTTCGCAAATTCGCTTGTCTATGTTTGATTCTATGCTATGATGAACATCGCATATGATAAAGGTATATCTCATAAAGTTGCATAGTTGGATAAATTTCGTCATAGTGCTTGGTGAATAAGCATTATTCGTAGAAAGATCTTTGGAAATATCATTGATCATCTTCATTACCTCAAAATTATCTTCCAATTTAGCTACCAATGCTAGATCGCCGCGCGTTCCTCTAATATAGTTACTAACAGCTGCTTGAGTAATTCCAAGTAGTTTGGCCACCGTCTCTTCCTTTAAATCATAGTCACGTATCAATTTTTTAGACAATATAGCACGAATAGCAGGGATAAGTGACTTTGATTCAATTTCAGAGGGTAATAACATAATAATTCGTAATTTTCTAATTATATAAAGATTTCAAGTAAAGAAACAAACAAAAAATAGTTGGGTGATAGATTAGCCTTCTTCCCAGCCTTTATTAAACACACCGTTTTTATGCAACGGAACTGGTTGGCCTGCAGTATATTCTAAAGGTCTCATCCAGAATATAGCATGAGTTGGACAAACACCTACACATGCACCGTCTGAAATACATCTTTCTGGATAAAAGACAAATGCTTTGCCTCTTTTCCAACCTTCAACAGGTTTAACACGAAGTACATCCGGACCTAATGCGGTACAAATTTCTACACAAAGTGCACACCCAATGCATCTTTGTTCATCAACATCTGGAAGTATAGCAATTGGCATCTAATAATTCACTAAACGTCTAGTAACGATAAAACTATTTAAACTATTTGCCAAATGCAAAACAGTGTTATACAAAAGATAAAAAAATCTAGATAAAAATATCTATTTTTTAATTTGACGCATTACGTCTACTTGACCACTATGAAGCCAATCTTTCAATTCTTCATGAGATGGTTTTGTATCGTGTTTGCCTTGTAGATGAAGATGAAGTAATACATAATTTACCTGATTCAATAAAACCTTGTT
>DATELO010000118.1:0-8184 GCA_035276505.1 Candidatus Nitrosocosmicus sp. | reverse complement strand
AAGGGTAAATGTTCCGAGGAAAGATCCATTAATGCGTCTACATTCATGAAACTAAACTCTAAATGCAGTGTCTGTCAAAAAGCCTTTAACACTACCGAAATCAAATGTTATTGTTGCCACTCAAGACTAAGAAAAAGAAATGCATTGAGTAAAAACGATTCTTTAAAAACTATTCAAATTATGGCGTCTAAGAAGAGATATTAGTGAAGAAAAGAGGCAATTGGTAGGATCATGTATTTCACATGACCGAGAATAAATCAGAGTCAAATTCTATATAATCCTTAACTTTGATCTCTTAAACTCTAGATCATGCATTGTGATTCTAGAATTATACACGTTAAAATGGTAATAACTTTAGTATATATTTAGAGTAGGTATAAAATCACTTTATTCTTTTGCAAAATAATGTGTCAGTAAAACAACGTATACCGACCTAGAACCTAGGCTGGATTATCCATACAGGGTTGAATTAAAAATGTTGAAACCACCGCTGATTAATCCTTCATTTATTTAACATTTTATAAAACCTTAATATAACAAGAATATAGTACCATTTTAGGTAATAAATATATCAAATAAAACACCCTTTGAACTTAATGAATAAAATATACTTATTTGCAATCGCCACTATTCTTGCAACAGCGTCTCTGATGATTGCTGGAACATTTACATCTACCGCATTTTCTCAAATACCAACTACTTCAGGTACCGATCCTACCGAAAATACTGGACCAGGAGTGTTACCAAACGGAACTGTTGTTAACACAACGACAAGTAACGTAACAACGGGCGGATACTGAGAATTCAACAATACCAATGTAGTTTGATAAACTACAAACAACCAAGAATTATTCAATTCCTCTTTTTATTTTTGACGTTTCTTCTTTACCTGGTACTATTCTAATACATTTTAAGTCAATGGACACGTGGAGATACAATTCAAGGTTGAATAGAACCTGACCTAATTGTGAAATAAAAGATGGTAAATATTAAAATTATTCTGGACCTCATATCACTTGAATTTGTTATACCAAAAATGAATTATACTGATTGAACTATGTGTAGTATTTTCGATAATAAAAGATCCGAAAATTTAATACAAATTTAGAGTTATTAATGGCCTAATCTCATTTCATGAATATTATAATTTCTGCAACTTATTAGTCAAGATGGATTTATTATCTATCTCAACTTTTACTACCAGTAGTGGTCTTCAATAAATCTACAAAACGTACCTATCCTCTAATCTACATGGTTATATCTGTACTAATCATAGCATCAATCATAATCATTTTTGCAGAATTTGTATTTCCCTTGAGCAACGAACAAAGGTGGATTATGTACATTTTTGATCTGATAGTTACCGTTATATTAATCATAGATTTTGTCAAAAGACTGAGTTCGTCAAGTAAGAAGTCATCCTTTCTTATTTCTCATTGGTATGAGTACCCTGCGATGGTACCGCTTATTGTTTATGGAATGGTCGACAGTACAACGATAGTCGAATCTACAATAGGAACGGTGAGGTTTTTGGCATTATTTAGATTAGCTAGACTGTATAATATAGCTTTGATGATCAGGGGTAGCGAAATTCTTTTGCTAAGCACCCTTGCAATAGTATCAGTTATTTTTGGTACAATTGGAATATATATCGTTGAATCTCCAGATCCTCATGCAAATATTAGGTCGCTTTATAATGCTTTCTGGTGGTCTATAGAAACAATGACTACAATTGCATATGGAGAGTATTATCCAGTTACCGCTTCAGGCAGATTAATTGCTACTTTCTTGATGCTAGCAGGTATCGGAATTTTGTGGAGCGTAGTTGCAACAGTCACTTCCAAATTAGTGGAGCTCAAATTAAAAAAAGAAAAAAATACAACTATTATGGTTGAAGTCAAATCCAGTATCAAAGATAAGATAGACGACGTGGAAAAATTAAGTCCCGAGGAAATTAATGATTTGATTAGATTAATACGATCGCTCAATAGCAAAAACTGATATTAAATACCTGTAATGGTTATTTTTTTTGAAAATTATTTTATATTTTATACCATGGCTTGAATTGATCCGCGGGGATACGATTCAAGGTTGAATAGAATCCAAAAATAGTTACCTGCACATTTCGTATTCTAACTACATTATCCATCTCTAAGTTTCTCTTCTATCAAATATTGATTTTCAATTATTAAATGATTGAACTGGGTAGAAGTTAATCAGTGGATAAAAAGTTGTAAATAAGATTGTTTAACTTAATAATATAATCAAATCTATCCATTTAACTATAAAGAATTATAACTATATAGCATTAAATATTGGATTAATAAAAAATATGTCCTATTTATGCTATTGGATATAATAATAAACACTATGATATTCAGAATTGATTTCATTAATAATACCAGGATGTATATTGAAAAATTGAATAAATTATTTATAATATCTTTCACTTTAGTTCTAGCAACTGGATTACTCTTTCAATATCAATTCCCTCTAGTCATAGCACAGACAGTTAATGATCAAAACTTGAATGTGGAAACATATGTTGAGGGTTTAAATTTACCTACCAGTATGGCCTTTTTAGATAGTAATAATATACTAGTTTTAGAAAAAGACGGATTGGTAAGATTAGTTTCAAATGGACAATTACAACCTCAACCAATCTTGGAAATACCTGTTGATTCACAAAGTGAAAGAGGGCTACTTGGTATTGCTGTGCAAGAGGCTACCAGCAAGGACAACAATTCAAGCCAAAATGGTGATACAAAGAATATTTTTCTTTATTATACTATAGTTGATAAAGATAGTGACGAATTAAAGAACATGGTTTACAAATATACCTGGAATGGTCAAATATTAGAAAATCCGACTCCAATTTTAAATCTCCCAGCAATACCAGGACCTAACCATGACGGTGGAAAATTAATGATTGGGCCTGACAATTATCTTTATGGGGTCATCGGAGATCTGAATCATGATAGTATGCTACAAAACTTTCAGGATGGTCCTAGCCCCGATGATACTGGGATCATATTTAGAATAAATGCCACCGATGGAACACCAGCATTAGATAATCCGTTCTCCACCGAACAGAATGATCCATTAAGTAAATATTTTGCATACGGTATTAGAAATTCTTTTGGATTGACCTTCGACCCAGTTACTAAAACCATCTGGGATACCGAAAATGGACCGGCTTCTAATGATGAAATCAATATTGTCGAACCAGGATTTAATAGTGGCTGGCAAACAATAATGGGTCCGATTTCATCTTCTGGCAATACCGAAGAAGATCTAGTGAACTTCGAGGGTTCTCATTATGCCGATCCGATTCTGACATGGTTGGATCCTCCAGCTCTCGCAGACATAGAATTTTTAAACTCTACTAGTCTGGGTGAAAACTATTACAATAATGTGTTCGTCGGTGATTACAATAACGGATACTTGTATTATTTTGAGTTAAACCCCGACAGAAATGGATTCATTCTTGATAACATTGCAGATTTGGTTGTAGACAATGAAGAGGAACAGGAATCTATTATTTTTGGCAGCGGTTTTGGAAGTATAACAGATATAGTAACAGGACCTAATGATGGATTTTTGTACTTATTATCGCATGCGAATGGAATTATTTACAGGGTTACACCTACTTAAGGTGTCTAACACCTCTAAGCATATACATATTTTTAGTGCCCATGTAAGATACTAGATTGTTGAGAATGATTTTTTAAGAAGCATGAGAATGTATCACTTGGTCATAAAATCATTACCAAGTATAGTATCAATTGGTTGGGAAACGTGGAGATACGATTCAGGGTGTAATAGAATCCTAGTGTACATAGTAAATATTGGTTATCAATTTCAAATGATTATCCTTAGTCTCTTATTATGGACAATTGAGCAACCAATGACAGAAAAAAGTTATTAATTCTCAGATTCATACATTTGGATATACATTATCATGCTGGAATGATGATCCTTTCATCACCAGCCTCATGAACAAAATATTTGCAATTGGGAACATAATAAGATGACAAAAGAAATTCTGCACAAACTTCATAACGTTCTCCGCTTGGAATCTTGATTTCCGGGATATTAATAGAAACTAATCCAGAATCTGAATCTAATTTTATACTTTCAAAATTATATGACATATCGTGTATCAACTCCGATTCTACTTTGACTGTAATTTGAATCTCGTCATCGACAAGGCCCTCATTTTTTATTTCTACATTCAATATCCAAGCGGATACACTTCCCATGGATGTTACTAATAATATAGTCAATATTACAACAAGATACAAGTAATGTAGATTTTTCATGCAATTATTATAGAACCCTAAAATAAATTCTTTTATCACACTATCAGTAGAGAGAGAGTATTCGATTAACAATTCAATTTGTGCCATGCATTGATCCTGCAAATAAGAACCAAAATGGTTTCTTCGCGTTAGGCCCAGTCATTATGATCTATCCAATATTATATATCCAATTAATAAACAACCTAAATAATAAGTAAGATTCCCACTATCTGTCTATTCAGACAAGTTTAGCATTTTTCTCAGTCATAGACATTAAGTTCCCAGTGGTAGTAGGGTTCTGTTACATTTAGAGAATTATTAGTTAATCATGATTTTAGAATGGACAGTATCATATTCCTAACTTGTATCCAATAATTTCTATTCTCTAAATCCCTAGAAGGTTCCATTAATATTTCAAAAGCAATTCCGTTAAACAACGCTAATAGAACTTTTGACATTTCCTCAGTATCTTTTATGTTCATTTTTAATATTCCATTTTGAATTGCTTCATCCAATACTTCCCTAATCGATTTTGTAACTTTAGCACTGCAAATAATTAACTCGTTTTTGATCTTTTCACTTCTTCTGGAAGCACACCACATCTCAAACAAGAATGCATAAAAATCAGGATACTCTTTGAAACTTTGTATGCTGTCTTTTATAATATTATCCGCTATTTCTTCTATAGTATTTCCTCGGATGTCCCTAATTGTGAATAGAATAATATTTTCAGAGCTATAAGCCAAGACTTTGCTCACCAAATCCTCCTTATTAGAAAAGTAATAATGTAATATACCTCTGCTAACACTAGCCTCCGCAGCTATAGTTGCTATGGTTGTATTTTCATATCCATTTTTAGCAAGGATTTTTAATGATCTCTTCAAAATATCGTTTATCTTTTGTTTTTTGGTTTCGGTCAATCTATTATTATAGACTGCTAGTCATTATAAATACTTAGTTGGCCATCCAACCAAACATTAATTAATCTCTTATTATGTAATTTGTTGGATGACTAACCAAGAATTCGAATTACATACAACGGGGTACAAAAATAATTCAAAAGATATAGCAATAATTGGTGGGGGCTTAGCTGGTCTTACTGCTGCTGTTTACTTGGCTCGAAATGGGAAAAATGTTACAGTCATAGAAAAATCCAGCGAATTTGGTGGAAGAGCTAGAACAACGCTTAAAGATGGATTCTATTTCAATCAAGGACCTCATGCTTTGTATCTTAATGGAATGGGTCGAAAGATCTTAGACGAATTAAATATAAGATATACTGGAAAAAAAGTTGACTCTTCCAAATACTACATAACAAGAAAAGGAAAACTTTACAAATTGCCTATGAAGTTAAACCAGCTTTTAACAACAAAGTTGCTATACGGCTTAGATAGTAAGATCGAAACCTTACGATTTTTCATTAAATTAAACAAAATGAATCTCGATGATCTTTACACGATTAGTTTCCAACAATGGTTGGATATAAATTTCAAACACTCTGACTCTAAAGATTTTGTAAAAATGCTTGGAAGAATTGCTACATATACTTATAATGCAGAAAACTTGAGTGCCAAGTTGGCATTAAATCAAATAAAAATAGCTGTTGCTGGAAGTGTTGTCTACATAGATAAAGGCTGGCAGACTCTGGTAGACCAGTTAGTAGATCTTGGAAAAAGAAATGGAGTAAAGTTTGTTTACGGCAAGGATGTGACCTCCCTTCAGCATTTTTATACCACTAACAAACCAAATAGTCAGCCAATATGGAAAATTAGCCTATCGGATAATACAGTTTTTTCGTATCACGACGTAATTATCGCTACTAATCCTTCTCATGTATACAGTCTCTTGAAAGATAACGCCTTAATTAATCGTGAATTCCTTAACCAAATTAAAAGAATTAATAGACCCGCAAGGGTAGCGACACTAGATTTAGCATTAACTAATCTTCCGAATCCTGATGTCTATGGTGTATATGGAATGGATAAGCCCTTGTATCTTTCGTTGCATTCTGCTTTTGCCAAATTATCGACTGATGGAAATAAAGTTTTATTTCATGTAATGAAATATGTGGATTCCTCTAACAAGCAAAATCCATTAGAAGACAAAATGGAGCTAGAAGGACTCTTAGACATGGTTCAGCCCGGGTGGAGAAGAAGTGTAATAAGGCAGCGTTTTCTTCCCAACATGATAGCTTCCAATACCGTTATAAATGACACTAATGGAATGATGGAAAACAGACCCGACATAGTGATACCAGGAGTCTATAATCTATACATTATTGGAGATTGGGTTGGATCAGACGGAATGTTAGCTGATACGAGCTTTGCAAGTGCCAAAGCTGTAGCATTAAAAATTTTGAATAAAAACGAGGAAATCGAAATACATACGATATAATGATAGTAACTATCAGCCTCTCCTGTCATTTCATATTTTTCATAGTGGCCGGTTAATCTAATTTATTTATTAAATAAAAGATACCTGAAGCATATTGTCAAATATCAATTTAAAATTTGTGTATCCAGTTAATAGACATTTAGATAATAAGTTTGACATTCCTGCTATTTGATTATCCAAATCAATTAGTGCATTCTTAGTCTCTGGCATTAAATCCTGATGGTAGTAGAGTTCTATAGCATCTAGTACCACAATGAATTCTTTGACCTGATTATGCATTTTAGTGCTTAATATTTTGTAGATTTAGTATGCTATTTAGTAACAGTCTGTGCGCGTAGGGATATAGTTCCTAGTGGTAATAGGGTTCTAGCACAAGAAGCGTCAACCTAGTCCTATTTTTTAAGAATTAGGAACTAAAGATGTTATGTACCAATAATCTATCAACCTACAGAAGAATTGGAATTTGTATCTAAAGTAGTATTATGTCTAGTTGTATCAATAGCAGAATGTGAAAGTCCTGAGTGAGCCTCAAGCCATGCATAAAGGTCTGCCAAAACATGTTGTTCAATCAGTCCCAGTCCCGTAGACCACTTTGGTGAAAGAGAGAACAAATGACCAAGATTGGGATATGTTATCAACGTATGATCTGGATGATTTAATTCAGTTAGTCGCTGTTGTAATAGAAACGCTTGTTGGACTGGAGTCTATGAATCATTTTCCCCATTAAGTAGGAGAACATCTGTAGATTTGGATATATTCCCTATAATACTTAGGTTTGGTTCCAAATTAGATATTGATTGCCACCATATAGGACACGGTCCAAGAAGATTGCATTTAGACGAATTGAAAGATGTAAGGTTATCATATTTCTTTATCAAGAGGGTCTGGAGTTCTTTTTCAATGTCTATGGAACCTTTAGTACCAAAATTCTTTTGTAAAGCCTTAGCTATGTCTTGGGTACTATTAGTATTTAGAATAGATATAGGTACTAGGAATTTTGTTAGTAACGGATCTGCAGCTAAGTCTTTTATTGATATAGAGCCTGTGTTATTTTTGTCTAATACTTGTTTTGCGTAATCTAATGGTGAAGTTACTACCTGATAGTAGTACAAGTCCTTAACTGGATTCTGAGCTAAAGTACCCATAAGAATAACATTATTTACTATGGTAGGATTATCTATCGCAACTCTTGGAGCATACATTGTGCCTTCGCTATGACCAATTACGCTTATACGCTTAGGATCTATTTCTGGTTGTTTTACAAGAACATTTAAGGCTTTATTACTGTCTTTGATTAAATCGTTGGCAGTGGCATTTATCCATATATCTGGATCCAGTATTGTATTGTTTGTACCAACACCTCTCTTATCATATCTAAGGACTCCAAATCCCCTTTCTGAAAGATATTGAGCTATCTGCAAAAGTGGTGTAGGAGTAGGGGTTGTCTGATTAGAAGTATTATGGTGTATAAATCCTACTGTCCCATTCT
>DATELO010000117.1:0-5846 GCA_035276505.1 Candidatus Nitrosocosmicus sp. | reverse complement strand
GTTGTGCAGCTGCATTGCTACCACTATTTGCTTGGTTTTGAGTGCTTGTATTGTTACAGGAGTTTGCTGTGTTTCCGCCAGATACACATTGTGCGTTTTGGTTGGAGGTTTGTGATTGGCCGATACCCTGGTTTGCAGAGTTACCTCCACCGCTACCGCTACCACCTTGTTGGCCTACTGCATTACTACCAGTGTTATTTTGGGTCTGGGTATTTTGGTTGTTTCCAGAGTTGTTGGTATTACCGCCGGATACGACGCCGCTGTTTTGGTTGGAGGTTTGTGATTGGCCGATACCCTGGTTGGCAGAGTTACCTCCACCGCTACCACTGCCACTACCACTACCACCTTGTTGCGCAGCTGCATTACTACCACTATTTGCTTGATTTTGAGAGTTTACGTTATTACAAGAAAAGAGTGTACCGTTACCTGATACACATACACCGAGTTGAAGTGAAGATTGTGATTGACCGATGCCTTGATTAGCCGTGTTAGTTGTAGCATTTGCATTCATTGTCATTGAGGTTGGACCAAAAATCAAAATGAATGAAATTGCAACTATAACTAAAGTCATATTATTAAAACTTTTAATGCTATGCATTCAGCAATTATTACTAATATAGGTATATAAAGTCATTTATATCATTATCAATTCAATTAGAAATTTGCTAATATTTTCATTTCTCATTTGTCAATCTTTAATCCCATACCGTTTATGAAGAAATTAGTACTATCTCTATGCTTTTATCGTCTTGGTGATGAACGCATTTCAAACCTAGATTCACTGTCACCGAAAAAAACTATCTTATTCTATAGTGTTCAGTTACTCTAATTCTGTGAGTCTTTTTGTTTATCAGATTTTTTAATTTTTGCAAAGATTAGTGAGGCAAAACCCCCTGCAAATCCTCCTGCTATAATACTAATAGGTTGACCATATACACTCCAAAACTCCTTAAATTGCTCCTCAAAACTAAGAGGAGGTAACACGGTTACTGTCAAATTCATAGACGGATTAGTTACATAACCAAATGAGGGATACTTACTAGATGTTTGAAGAATTGGGCTTATAATCTCACTCTCATTGTTATTAGACGTAATCCCCAAAGATTCAATCATTGTGTCTAAAAATAGGGAAGCAGTAAAAGGAATAGTATAGAAACCTTCCGGTGTTTGAGGAGACGCAATTATCTTAAATAAAGGAGGGTGAATACTTTCAATTGTTGCGTATAACCCGCTAGAGTTAAACTCTGAGCCGACTTCGTTACTACCCCTGTTAAAAGTGATGTCTGTAACATTATTCGAAAAGGTTGAATAGATATTAGCAGGAACCATTAGTTGATCCCCTTGTCTTATCACTACCTCCTCTGGTGAAGTTACAATGGTTATTGAGGATGGCGGAACTCCAACCCAATCAGTAAAATCACTAAATTCGTTTGTTTTATGAGATGATGTTGTATAGAAAAGGACGCCATACTCACGGGGATTATCTATAGAACTCAGATTCAAGTTAAGTTTAACATATCCTGGTCCTAGATTGGGACCACCAAAACTTTGAGAATAATTTGTTTTAGAGTATAAAAGTACTTTACTTCCCGTTGATGATAACTGATAAAGATACTCACTCCATTTTCCATTAACCGATTCGATATAATAATTGAAATCTGCTCCCTGAAAACCTGTTTTAATATTATAACTGGCAATCTTGATAAGCATACCATAACTAATCCTACTACATGGTTGTTCGTATATAGAGGCATTTTCTGAATCTGTTCCTAACCAAAACGTAGACTTTAATGTTTTTCCATCACTAAGATAATCTATTTCCAATAAATCCCCAGTTCTCGATTCAAATGTCCCACTGTCATTACCAAATGTTTGAATCCAATCATTTCTCTCATCATTAAGAGATTGAGGATCAAATGCAGGAGATACAGCAAAACCTGTGGGAAAAATAGGGTAAGAAAAAAAGGAAATGGATAAGAAAATAATAATAGAAATATTACATGAGCTAAATATTAAAAAGCGTTTTTTCTTAATTAGCAAACCTTTTGTGACTTCCCTTAATATTGAAAATTATTTGATATATAAATTAGGCCTTAACTGATCTCGGGTAGAATTATTTGATATGGATATATTTATTTGGATAGTTTAGCTTGAATTGATTATTTTCATCATCAACCATTTCTTAGTTGAATGTGAAAAGTAGTCATCATGCCGTGAATTTTGAGTGACCAGCATCAATAGTGAATATTACTGTATACTTTTATTCATGTATCAATAACATGTAATAATGTATATACATTCATTGAACTCATTTGGCGGTCAAATTTTCTTTGAATATGGCGTTATTTACATTGAGAGGTAAGGGGAAACACTTATGGATATGAAACTTGAATTGGTAGCAATTTCGGTAACTGATGTGAACCGTGCAATTGAATTTTATAAAGATAAAGTAGGTTTTAATTTAGATCATGATCATACCGTAAGCGAAAGTTTGCGTTTTGTTCAAATGACGCCTCCTGGTTCTGCTTGTTCGATTTGTTTTGGGATCGGTGTTGCTGACAATATGAAACCTGGTAGCTCTAAAGGTCTACAAATGGTAGTCAAGGATGCTCAGGCCGCTCATGATGAACTTCAAAGCCGTGGAGTGAATGTTACTGATGTTGAAATACAATCTTGGGGAAAGTTGGTTCATTTTGAAGATCCGGATGGTAACTCATGGACACTTCAGGAATTACCTCCACGCGTCTAATTCACTGGGTTAACTTGAAGTAGGATTCCTCGAGTCAACCTTAAATATTGAACCACTTGCCGTATTTTAACTCCGATATCGTTTGTACGGATTGTTCTAAGTAAAATCCATTAAACACATCTTTATTCACATTATATCACCTATCTGACGACTTCAAAGGTGCCCATCATCCCATTATCACCATGGAACATAATATGACAATGATAGACGGATTTTCCCACAAAATCTTCGAATTCTATCCGAATGACTACTTCGCCGTGACTTGGAATTATTACTGTATCTTGCAAGCCTTGAGCACTATATGGTTTACCATTCACCGATACTATCTCAAAATCATTCACATGAATATGAAATGGATGATCATCGCCGTCATAATTTAATAATTTCCACTCCTGTACGTCCCCAGTTTCAATTTTTGATCTATTCTGTTAACATCAAATGTTTTGTTATTAATTTTATAAATAAAATTCGTGTCATCCGATGTAAAATTAAATATCCGGTAATTTGTAATGTTCTTGAGTTTTAGGTCGTCCTCTAAAGTTAAGCTAGAGAAATATGCATTTACAGATTCTTTTTGGTTATCTTGCTCTTGTGTATTTACAGTTGCAATTGTGGCTTCGGGAAGTGGATAATATGCAGAGGCTATTAATGGAATGGATTCCTTCCCTGTCACAGTTACTAACACGTCGAACCTCTTTCCAGAAGGAAGCAATAAAGTATCATTATCCCAAACCTCCCAAACCGGACTTCCATCTTCCACTATAACATAAAATTTGTAGCCCTGTAGTCGAATTTCATAGTAGGGTTCGGAACCTATGTTTGCAAAACGCCATAATTGAGTATCATTTATCGGAATATGGATATTTGGATTAATTTCGCCGTTTACGGTTCGATAGGAACTCGTAGTTAAGCTACTATCAGGGAAATCTCTAAGGGCAAAGTTCTGTGCCGTGATATTGTGCAAGGGCTCTGGTAATAGTTGTTGTAACCCTTCAACAATTAGCGAGCCAGATAGACCCGAAGCAACTTGTTCATTAGAAACATGATGTATGTGTGATTGGTACCAGAATGTTCCAGGAGGATGATCTTTTGGAATATCTACAGAATTACGCTGTGTATCCCCGGGAACAATCTCAAGAAATACATTATCCGAATTATGTAAGGGAGATACGTGCAGCCCATGAAAATGAAGATTCGTAGACTCATTTAGATTATTTATCAAGTCAAGTTCAATCTTATCACCTGGATACACGTGTAAAGTTGATCCACCAAGAGAACCATTATAGAGCATAGATGTAACTGATTTGTTGTCAACTTTACCAATATGGGTGGATGCAGAAATAGGTACTTTTTAACACTCCGTCATTACTATAAACATTTAGGGATCTTGAAAAATTCATTCCATCTAAGGATGATTGCTGAGTATCGGCAAAAGTATCATGATTTGAAGATCAGATGGCAAATATTATTAAAACTAGAATTGGGATTGCGAAATTGCATAGAACGACAGAGACATCATTGGAAAAGAACCCTATTCTTAAGAACACTTGTCTGACAGTCACCAGGAATTTTTATAAGTCTAAACAATTCCTTTTATCCTCAGGTCCTTTATTATTCTGTTTAGTGACAAAAATATTTTCTTTGTCTGACTCATTTATATAATGCCCGCTTACACCATTTCTTATTTAAGATTTGCGCAATTAGTTGTTTATGATTTTCATGGCAACATCTGTGTTTATGTTAAAACTATAACCCGGTCTCAAAATTTTCTTACCTCTTTTGTTTCTTGGATGTATCTGGAAAAGACATAATGATGTTAGGCAATTGGTGACTCTTGTATTTTGAGACAGGACTAAAAAGTAATGATATTAGCATGTGTCAGATTGCATTCAAAAGTTTGATTTGCTAAGAAATATCAAGATTTTTCTTTTCAGGTATTGTTTTATCATCTACCAATTTAAATCGCGATAGTTGTTTATATGCAACAAAAACCACCAGAGCAATTATAAGAAAATCGATAATACTTGACATTAGGTGTCCATATTTGAATTCTGTAATTCCTCCAGATATATTGGTCACATTAGCAGAAAGCGCATCTAGGCTCCCCGACGGCAGAAACAGTCCAATTAGAGGATTCACTATATCATTTACTAGAGAGGTTACTAAACCTGAAGCGGCCTGACCTATTACAAATGCCAACGCTAGTCCAATAATACCAAATGATTTTAAAAAGTCAAAAAATTCTTGAGCAAGTGTTTTTCTTACTATTAATACTTCTTCATTAATCTCTTTCTTTTTTACGTCGTCATTACTCAATAGTCAGAAAGTCAAAACTATAGATAAATACGGACTGAATGTATTAATGTAACGATTCAATGAGTAAATTGTAGTTCTTTAATGTTTGGGAAGTATTGCAAAAATATATGCGCCCCTCAAATCCTCTTATATGTCATTACTCAGAACGAGATCTATATTAAATAAACATGTGTGAAATTTCCTACCAGGTTAGTATCTCCCTTGAAATAATTGAATATTGAATTAAATTTTTTACTGTTGACCATATCTGTTGACCATGACCCATCATTTCGGATTCAGTAGATTGTTGCAGACCAAGCAGATCTAGTTAGATAGTTAGTAGGATTTATAATAATCTACACCAGATTAATTTAGGCCTCTATTTCTATTCACAATAGTTTTAAATCGGCAACCAAGTGTTCGACCTTGTTTCTTTTTATTGGTCCAAATGCAAAGACTATTGGAATACCTTCAGCTGATTTTATTTTTTGATCGTTTTTTACAAGCTTTATTGGAAAACTTAATTCACTGGACAATTCGACCAGTTTTGTATGCAGTTCATAAAATTCTCTGAATGAATTTATTTTTAGTACGATTTTTTGAGAACCATGGAATTTCTTCCAAGTTGTATAGGGAATGTATTTTCTCTGTATGCATTCCTCTATAATAAATTGAGTAACATCTGCAACCTTACTTGCTATTTGTCCTTTACTCATGTTAGCGTCTGATCGCACTATTAAAATCATCACTACTTTATCGCCTTCTAAACTCATATCTTTCGTTTCTCAAATTAGAATATACG
>DATELO010000116.1:0-3143 GCA_035276505.1 Candidatus Nitrosocosmicus sp. | reverse complement strand
TCTGGTGAATTCACATTAGCTGGATGTAACAATGTTGGTCTATTATTCCAAGTTAACGAAGGCGAATTGGCACTAGCCCAACAATAATTTTTTTAAATCAAGATCGATAGTGATCTGTAGTCTATTTCGGCCTAATACGTTTTCAATCAATCATTTACAAATAATTATTGAGAAGTCAGAATTTCGTCTATTTAGGTAATCTAGACTCCAATTCATCAATTTTTTTTCTAATTTCTTTTATTTCGAACAGTATCTCATTTTGAGTAGCAGGGTTTCCAATCTCTTCTTCTAAGGCTTTGTATGCTTCTTCGGATTTTCTAACAATGACTGCTACAAATATATTGATTACAATGAATGTACCTATCACAATAAAACTGATAAAGAAAATAATATTGAGCGGGTTTGCTTGAGTCGCAGTAGCCATAACTTCCACCCAACCCTCTAAAGTTAATATTTGGAAAAGTGTTATAACAGCCCTAGGTAGTGAACCCCAATGTGCCGGATCAATGGCGCTGAACAAATGATAACCTGCAATACTGTACATGAAGAATAGCAATGATAGTAATAAAAATATATTTACCATACTAGGAATCGATTTGATAATAGTCTTTACTACTACTGACATTTCCTTTGATCTGTTACTAAGTCGTGTGACTCGCAATAATCTAATTAAACGGGCTATAGTAGAGTACCCTCCACCAAGAGGTATTAGAGATAGTACTATAATTGAAAAATCCAATATATTCCAACCATTCTTAAAGTAATTAGAAAAGTTAGGATAGGATGCAGAAATTTTTAGCCCTGCTTCAATAATATAAACAATTAGTACGCCAGTACTGATTAATTCAAGGATAGAATAATATTCTGTAAAAGCAGGAATTGTTTCTAATACTAATACGGCTGCTTGTATTAGAATGACTATGGTTATAAAATGATTAAACGAAGGATCATTAACTATTTTTCTAATTAAAGTTAGCAAATCATGTTGATATCTCTCTGGGAGAATATTTTTAACTTTGGATTAATGAGACTCAGAGGTGATATTAAATGTTCATCACTGAGCAATTATGAAGTCGTCATGGCGATGTTCTATAAACTAGCTTGATAGCCATTAGAATACAAAGAGTATTTACCTGAATCTCCTACCCATTTAGTGTTTTATCTTGTGATCGGACGTGAATGGTAATATTAAAATAAAGGAGAATGGGTCAAGTCAGAGCTCTTTTACCGAAAAATAAGAAAATAGACCCAGGGGTCCTGGATAAAGAAGAGAAGTAAATTGAAAATTTAGAGGCATCATACATCTTGTGGATATAATTGGTTTTTGAGTTAACAGCATGGAGAATGTAGATTAGGATTGATCATTCGATGACCTGAATCCGTTTAACTCCTATATTGACTACCATATAGAATTCATCGGCAATTTGAATTATGTCACCTAAACTCATCTTTGCATGATGTCGTTTCCACTTTAGAGGTATTCCAAATGGATTTTCTTCATTTATAAACTTCATCCAAATCCTGCCAGGGTTTAATACATTCTTAAATTCAACTTCCCATACCAACTCGTAAATAGTATGGAGAGCTGTTCGACTGACTTTTTGCAAATTATACATTATTTCTGCATTAGTTTCCCTGTAAAAATAGACCCTAACTAACAAAAATTGCGCTCCTCATATCGAATAACTCTTGAGATTTATTACCTTTACAATTGAAGAGCAGTAATTAGTATCAAAACAGATAGAATATATCATCATTATCCTCATAATGAAAATTTCATTTAAAAATCATTGGACATTTCAAAGGTAATTTGTATAGTAATCCATAAATAGATTAAAAGCCTGTTAAATTAAAGTTCTTTTTCATGAATGCTTTAAAGGCATACATGATTAGAGCCCCTCAAGGGCTCCAAGTTATTAATATACAAAAAAATTCACCAGATAGTAATAAACTGCAGTTGGGAAGAGTAAGAGCGTTAGCGCAGATCCTAGTTACAATAATTTGTGTAGATTTGCCATTTGTTTTTGCAAGAAGATTAATTAAGCAATCAATCTATAATCTGTAACCATCTATCAGTAAAAAGTAAATCTATGGTTTCTACTTGCAAGATAATGACAAAAATTTGTACATAGCTATATAAAATGTAATGGTTTGGATAGCAACTGTATTAAGAGGTAACAAGAAACTTCAATATGATTTCTCACTTAGTAGTAATAATCCATGAGTATATTTATTTAATAAAATGAACTCAATGAAATCACATTGGAAAGCAAATCTCATCCCAATGTTGTTTCTATTTTACGAAATAATTTTAAAAACTTTTATATCAATTACAATTAATTTTAATGTTGATTAGTGATACAAATGACAAAGCACCTCCTCAGTATTATCATGTTGCAAATCAATTGATGATAATTGATGATGAAAAAGACTTGTTATTTGTATATAAAAGTGGGCTTGTAATTGATGGGATAGAGATAGTAACATTTGACGATCCAACTTTGGCGCTAGAAGAATTTTCAAAAAATTCAGAAAAATATTGCATTGTAATTACAGACTTGCGTATGCCAATTATGAGCGGATACGAAATAATTAACAAGTTTAAGACGATTAACCCCCAAATAAAGGTCATCATGATATCGGCTTATAATATAACTGAAAGTGAAATTTGTCAAAACCTAAATCCTCACATAAAAATAGATAGATTAATTCGAAAACCAGTCACATTAGAAGACATTAGAAGAATGATTGAAGATATGTGGAATATATACAAGAATAACCGATGAGAGCGATTAGTTGACAAATCAATCTATTTTTTGAATTATTAATAAATTGCATCAAATTACTAACTAATACTATTGTGCAATTGAAACTTGAAAAACAACCTCATCTGAAATGTCAGAAAATTAAACGAGGTTCTATATTCTATGAAATAATATACTATTAGTATGAATACAAAGGAATACAAAAATCCCATCCCGACTGTGGATGCAATAATCCATAGGGGGTCTGAAATTTTACTAATCAAACGAAAAAAGGATCCATTTAAGAATATGCTAGCATTGCCTGGCGGATTTGTTAACGAGAATGAAAAGGTAGAGGAAGCGATAATTAGAGAAATAAGAGAAGAAACAATGCTTGAA
>DATELO010000115.1:0-5808 GCA_035276505.1 Candidatus Nitrosocosmicus sp. | reverse complement strand
CCCGGTTTCGCCTGATGAAGTAATTTTCTGATCACTTGGATCTCTTTTTACTGCAGTTGGTTCACCTGCATTAATTTTAGCTGGGGTCATAGGTTCTTTATCTCTATATTCTGTTAGAGGATCATCATTTCTACTTACATCTGTTCCGGGTCCGCCTTCCTCGTATTTTCTATCGCCGGAGCCAGCAGCAGCAGAAGAAGAATAAGATTGGTTATTTCTATCAGATGATGGATCAATAGTATCTTTGGTCTTGTCTGCGACATCTTTTGTAGTGTCAATAACTGCATCCTTTACATCTTTAGCTTTATCTTTGAGTTTGTCAATAATTTCTCCCAATTTAAATACGGTATGATTTGGTTAACATAATATAAAAGACCAAATTCATTGCACACTTCTACTAGACGTAATATTAATCAGTTATTTTATTTGTCACGGTTTCTAGTTAGTTGAGGATGTATTGTAGTTTTTTTAAATATTTTATTTTTAGTCCATCATTCAATAGATTGTTAAAAACTATTATGTACATTCTCTGATAGTCATTTGGACATTATATTGAAATCAACTCTAAAGCGTCAAATTCCTTTTCTTATAGGAGGAACAATAACAGGTACTATAATGACGTATTATTATGGATTCTTATTTGCCATTGTGGTAAATAGCATAATTTGGTTTGTTATTTCAATGCTTGTTAACAAGTATTATTGGCATTATACTGGATTTAGAGATGAAATATTTTTATTCAAAAAATATATACTTGATAGAAATAAAACGAAAACTAGCTAATTTCAATGGTCATATTATTATCTGAATTCCACAATTTTCAAAGATTATTTAATTAAAAAAGAATAGGATAATCTTCTATCAACATATTTAACCTTTTTTATACATGCTATAAAGTGCCAAGTAAAAAAGAAAATATTGAAAACCTACAAAAGAAGCTGGGTGAAGTTCTAGGCTTAGAGCGAGCAGCTCAAAAAGCAGTTGATGAACTAATAGCCATGAAATTATTAAAATCTGATTCTAAAAATGAAGCCAAAGAAATCCAAGGAGAAGCAAGCACTCATGAAGAGAAAATTCAAGAAGTTGTCTCACTCTTTTCTGAAGATAAGAATGTTCAATTGGATGCAAGTAAGGTAGAAGAATCAGCCACAGAAACAGAGGAAAAAGCTACTAAAATTATGAAAACATATCTAGGTGAAAACCCTGATACATCCGAAGCATTAGAGTTCTTGTGTTTAGCAGAAGGCGGCGAAGTATCTCATTATGAAGTTTTGCAGGCTATATGTGAAAACTTTGATAATAAGAAAGCCTTAACAGCTGTGAAATCTATCCTTAAAGAAGAACAAAAACATCTGACTCAATGTATTGCGATGGCCAAATCGGCGGTCTCTTGATGATAGCGACATACTATAAATGACTGTCAGAAATTGATGTATGTACGTAGTTACACTTCATTATTATCATCAATAGTATTTTTCGAAAATATTACTAATTAATATTCATTTTCTCTCTCTTTCTTTTTCCCGGTCTCCGCATTCAAAACATGTATTTTCCTTAAATCTATTGTCTTTGATTTTATTATCTAGTGTCCCTTTGCAACTATGACATTTGAATAACGGGGCCACAAGGTTGCACGACTCGACTAACTTATTTATGTTCCAAAGCATTTTTGAGTATTATAGTACCATTAAAATCATTCACATAAAATTAACATGTAGTATGAGGTCTAATATTAGCAACTTAAAAAGAAATATCTACATTAGCATGTGAAATGAGTCTAAAGGATATTTCAGACGAGATTAAACATCTTGCTTTTACATTTATCAAAGTCTCCTATGAAAGAACTGGCGGTGAATTGAAGAAGCCATTAAGATTTCTAGATATATATTATGACGCTTGTACGAAGATAGACGGTAGTATCAACAAATATGAAACAAATTAGAGATAAGACAGCAGCATGTTCGAGATTACCTGCTCAAAGTAGATTAATAGTTGTTGACCCTAAAGAAGTTAATTCGATTTATTTATCACAAAAGGCAATCAATGAATATGCTGACTATTAGGCGAAATGTCATTATTTAGATGCCTCTCACCCTAGCTAGACTGCCAGATAGTCTTAATTACTTTTATTTTGATTATTTGTAAATTATTTATTGGGAAAATGACACTTTAGGTCAATTTAATTATTATAAATGACCAAAGTTATAGGTTAATATCCCTATTAATGAGTATTTTGATTATGTCTTCGAAGGTCAATCGCAAAGGAACAATAATAAAGCTTGATGTCGAGGAGGCTGTTAAAACTTTAATCGATAAAAACTATGGCTTACATCTTATGCTAGTTTATCCGAGCTTAGAAGTATTAAGGCAGTTCTATTCCTTATACACCCAAAAGGAAGTAGTAGAGAATAACGGTATGGTTGTAATTGCTCCATTTTATGAGACTACTGACTCTGTCAGGTTTACCCTTTCTAAGACCTTAAAATCAGTCGATGTTGCCAAGTATGAAAGTGATAACACTATCACTCTCTTGGACGCCAATCGATTTTACTCGACCAATCAAGCTTCAATAGATTTTATGGATACGATGGTTCATTACGCCAAAAAGATGGAAAAAAAAGGTGTTACACTTATGGGAGATATGGGTGCTTTCTATTTTAAAGGCAATTCGAAGAATCTTGTAGACTATGAGATATCCTCTTTGCCCAAAGAGTTTAGTCTTGACAGAAAGGGTTTTTGCTTGTACAATCAGAAAGACCTAGAGGCCTTGAGTAACAATCAAGCGTTAGAATTGTATGAAAAACACGGAATTGTTATACAACTTATGGTTGATTTGTGAAACCTGTTGTCTTTTTGTTATAGTAGCAACTTAATTGTATTTTATTACAAGGCTGAGGTTGAGGCTATTAGCAACTCAAATCCTTGGAATTGAAAACCGTGACAACAATGTAGGAGATGGGGTTTGTTCACATTACGAGATAATATGAGCAAACTCCCATTTTTTAGAATGTGGAGTTGGTTGCAGTTATGATACGTCGTTTGGATTTTTTTCGTTGGCCACCTAGATATTACCATTACTCGGGTTGTAATTCATATTCTGAGGAGCCTCCCCTACTTTGATAGGGGTTGTGATGTCAATTGTGCCCATGCTACCCAGTGTTCAAAAACAAAGTCGACAAAGTAATTGAGATTAATAAAACAATATGATTGTCTCACAGATTCACTTCACGTCATTCTATCCTATAACTGCCAACGCCCAAGGATGTTGCAAATTGTATTCTTTAGACCATGGTATATCTAATGATGTCCATGATTTTCCTGAATCTGAAGAGTAGAATATCCCTCGATTATTCAAACAATAAAATTCATCCTTATTCTTTGGATCAGCTTCTATAATAGAAATGACTGTACCTTTTGGTTCAGGCAGGCCATCAGATGATAGAATCCATCTATTACTTTTTTCATCAGAATTACGTCTATAAACGAAGGTTTCTAAATCTTGAATCGCATGTGATTTCCAAGCATTACTGGCTGCAGATACTATTACGTTTTGAGGATCGTTATGATTTACTGCAAGGCCATACAGATACGTATGGATCCCTAATCCTTCAACTATTCTTTCCCAAGTGTTCCCGGAATCCAAGCTTTCAAAATAACCATCACCTGCGGCAGAATATAGTCTTTGTGAAGCATTCTTATGAGTTCTTAATGTATGAGTGTCATACGGTCCATCCTTTACCTTGTCTATCCATGACCTACCCCCATCATTACTTTTGATCAATGCACCAGCTTCAATAGCCAAAAAAACATTATTTTCATTATTTACATCCTGTTCTATCCAACGAACATGATGTGTCCACGGCCTTGGAGGAAACGACCATGTAGAAGACGAGGATAATTTATTAAATTCATCAATCTTCTCCCAGCTTTTACCGCCATCAATTGATGTAAATATCAAGCTAGGCTCCATTCCCACAAATATCTTGTTAAACTCCTCATTACTTCTCTTAGTGGGACTTACTGAAAGAGACATTATGTTTGAACCCGACATATCCAAAGAAGTCTTCTCCCAGCTTTGACCTTTATCATCAGTTTTCCAAAGTCCATTATCAAAAGTTGCACAATATGCTCTATCGTGTCTAAGAGGATCAAATGCCACACTACTAGGATTAACATTTTTTAAACCTTCATGAACTTTCCAACCGTCTTTTGTAGAGTCTAAAACCAGTAGATTGGTTTGCATGGAAGCCAAAATTGTAGTAGTAGTCAAGTATTTTACTTGTATTCCTCTTTATAATACTATTTAAGATTATTTGATAAAAGCATGTGTTGATCTAAAAAAATAATAATAACAAATATGATGCAACAGTAATATTCAATATCCGGAGGAGATATCATTTTAAAGTTGTCTGATGCTATATTACGTACTGAAATTATTCTTTATATAAGTCGTTCCTAATCCAGTCTTATGAAAAGAAAAAAGGACAATGTATCTTATCAAACATTGCTTTTTCAACGTCAAGAAAAAGAGGAAGAGAGACGGCAAGAAGGAGAGAACAATGACTGACCACAAGATCGGAACACGTGAAGAATGGCTCATTGCTCGTCTGGAGTTACTCAAGGCAGAGAAGGAGCTGACACGGCGTAGCGACGAATTGGCACAATGGAGACAGAATCTACCATGGGTTAAAATTGACAAGGAATATCGTTTTGAAACTGACGAGGGCATGGCGTCTCTAACTGATCTCTTCAGAGGACGTTCTCAGCTCTTGATTTATCACTTTATGTTTGGTCCCGAGTATACTGGGGGCTGTCCTGCATGTTCTGCGATTGCCGACGGCTTTAATGGCTTTGTTGTGCACCTTGAAAACCACGATGTTACAATGATCGCCATCTCGCGCGCACCAATCGCCTCACTTCAGGCCTACAAACACCGCATGGGTTGGACCTTCCCATGGGTCTCGTCACTGGACAGCGACTTCAATTACGACTTTAATACGTCGTTCACAAAGGAAAAACAACTCTCAGGCAGTGTCAACTATAACTATCGCGCAACCAACTCGATCCCCGACTCAGAAGCGGGATCGAATAAATTTGCGGCCATGAGCGGCACCGATGTCCTAACCTATACTCGTGAGGCGCCGGGAATGAGCGCGTTCGCATTATCTAAAGGGGTTGTTTATCACACATATTCAAGCTATTCACGAGGCCTTGATGCGCTCTGGGGGATGTATCAATGGCTAGACCGGGCTCAAAGGGCGCAATGAAACGGGGCTGTGGTTTAGAAGGCACGACGAATACATTTAAGACTCAGGATAAAGATATCGTTAGGCACACAATTGACAATAGGAAAACTAGATGTGATACTCCTTCACCGTGATTCTTTTTATTATTATTTGATTCTAATCATGAATATCAGGAAGACTGTCTTGATGGTACTCATGACAAAAACTGCCAAAGTGATCTGTCACATTAAAATACAAAAGATTAAAGTTCCGTTTATGTTATTCTTGAGGTAACGATAAATTTTTTTCTAAAATACTGCTGCTGCTGCTAAAGAAGCATTAGAATTCCAATTTCACATCTAATTATAACAGATTTAGCAAAAATGATTATTTCATTGTATCAGGTAATAATGGACCATGAGTTAAATAACTACTTGTTATCTAGAATACAGATGCTGTATCTCATAGGGTGTTTTATTGGATAAACCTCAAAAAATAATAGGCATTTCCCTCGTTACTATTTCTATAATTACTTGGATTTTTTCTATAGATCAACCAGACATGATGCATGCCATGATGACTC
>DATELO010000114.1:0-2810 GCA_035276505.1 Candidatus Nitrosocosmicus sp. | reverse complement strand
TTTATCACATGCTATATTCTGAGATTAGGGAAATTCAATTAATATCTGAAAGCTAGCAATTTCTAATCCATTAGTAAACTTCTAGTCATTGTTATCAACTAAATAGCAAGCAAGAACATTTTGTGCTGAATAGCAAGCATCAAAGACAACAAGGACACGTACGCACGTCTACTATCATTTCAACTTTTTTCATGGTTCCTAGGACATTGTATTAGTGATATTGTATTGTAGTTCAATATTTATTGCATTTATTAGATACTATATAATATTGAAAAGTCCCCTACTATGTTTGGTCTGAGACTAAAGTACTTTTGCTTGGAATGCGGTAATGAACTTCTTAATAAAATTTATCATGTGCCAATGGTCATAGGATCTGTATCATAGATCCTCACAGCAACAATTTATCCTTTCTATATGTCAAGGCAGAGGAGATAGCTGTCGATCCAACAACTAAAAATTAAGAAGTATTACAATTATTGGACATACACACTGACTGCATTAACCACTGCCTAATATTGAACCCTCCTCAAATTTTCCGATTGGGAAAGCATCAAACACCGAAAATACAAAATGCCTAAATGATGACATGATCTATGAATCCTAAAATATGTATTGCAAATCGTTAAATTGGAAGACTAAATGAAAATGTGGCTCCTTTCTCACCATCACTATTATTCTCAGCCCATATTCTACCTCCATGAGCTTCAACAATACCTTTGGAAATATAAAGACCTAATCCTGAACCTGTATCTGATTTAGTTGCAAATTTAGAGAATAATTTATCCTGTATATCAGGGTCAATACCAGTGCCTCTGTCTTTAATGCTAACAATAACTTCATCATTATGATTATTACTAAGGCTGTCCTTACCAGTGTTATTACCATTCTTGTATATACTGCTAAACTTCTTTATAGTAGTAAGCGCTGTTATAGTACTACTTATGTCGTAATCGGTGCTATAATTGTCACCAGTATCGATACATATCTTCGAAGATTTTAAAGCATTATTCAATAGATTTGATATAACCTGATAAATTCTGATACTGTCAGCTTCGACAATTATAGGATCCTCTTTTTGCTCATCAAAGATTATCGCTATTTCATCGTCTTTTGATTTTATATCCTCTATAACATTTTTTATCTTTTCGTTGATGTTAAACTTCTCTTTCTTTAGCTTTAAAGTTCTGCTCTCAATTTTTGTAATATCCAAAATATTTTCTGAAAGGGCTTGTAGTCTCTTTGCATTTCGAACTATAGTTTCTAAGAATTGTTCCTCATCGCTACTACGTTTTGTTTCGGCTCCAATACTTGAGGCCCGGTTTGTCCTTAATCTACGTAATCGGAGAATATCAGATAAGCCTACAATTGGTTGTATTGGCGCTCTCAGCTCATGAGCTGCAATATTTATAAATTCATCTTTTAGCTGATCTTTTCGTTCTAGTTGCTCGTTTAATTTCTGTAGTTCAGATGTTAGTTGATTTTGTTGTGTAATGTAATTTTTTATAGATTGAACCATTGAATTAAATGATTGACTGAGAATAGAAAGCTCATCGCAACCCTTTTGTTTGATTGATACATCAAGATTTCCATTTTTGACTTTAGATGTCGCTTGAGTAAGATCAACTATAGGTCTAAGTATTCTTGCAACAAGATACAAAATTAACACCAAAATGCCAATAATTAAAATAGCAAACAGGATTTGCAATAACATTAGGTTTTGTGTATTCTTATCTGTTTGTTGTCCTAGAAGCGTGACCAATCTATCAGAAGATTCAATTAAGCTAGATGCCATAGGTTCGATTTCTTTTCTGACTAGTGACTGGTCTGTAGTAGTAGTTTTGGTGGTGGTGTCCATAATAACAGTTCTTGCTTCAGACGGTAATGCAAGAAGTTTATTTGTCAGATAAGTTTTGTAAATATTCAACCTATTATCAACACTATTCCAAAGAGGTAAAAGGTTTGGGGGAAGAGGTTTTAGATTTACACCAGAAATCATTCCTCCTTGCTTTAAAGTCATAATGTTAGATTCTAAGCTGCTCATCGCATCTTTTAGTTGCGAGGCGTCAGAAGTAACAGTAGGAGAAGATGAAGCTAAGCCATACAGGTATTTTTCAGTTTGCAACAAAAGATTGGCAGTAAGATATCTATTCTTGCCAGCAATATTAATCGAATTTCCTAACGATGATTGCTGAGACTGGAAATATACAAGTATACTGAAACTGCCAACAATTAAGATAATTTCTATTACAACCAATACCGTGATTTTTAAAAGAATTTTAGAATTTATTTTTTGCCACCATGAAAACAACTAATTTTTCACATTCCTACACCTTGTCCATTTTGGACATTCAAGACCTGTCTTCTTAAAGCTTGAAATTGCCATATCCTATCCCCTTAGCTCCGAATGTGGCCATTTTTAATATAGTACGAGAATAGTTGCACATATAGATTGCTAATTCTGCAAGAAATCGTAGATATTGTATACCTAAAGGTTTTGTGATTTTGCAATTTCTAATACCTCGCTTTGTCTGCTACAATATCATAAATGTCACAAGGTGTGATTTATTATGAAGAAATTTCACGTTCTTGTACTTAACCTCCGCCTCCTGCTCCTCGTTCTTTAGCAGAAGCATCAGAACGTATGACTTTAAAAATCAGGGTTAGAAAATTGGTTTTAAATCTACAGGCCGCCTAAATAATAAAATACACAACGACAATTATGTAAAACGCCTTATTCTGAGCTGTTTTGAATAATCAACTAAGCTCTTGTCCGCTTTTGTAGTTCATGCTACAATAGACCGAACCCACTT
>DATELO010000113.1:0-24891 GCA_035276505.1 Candidatus Nitrosocosmicus sp. | reverse complement strand
TTTTTTAATTTGACGCATTACGTCTACTTGACCACTATGAAGCCAATCTTTCAATTCTTCATGAGATGGTTTTGTATCGTGTTTGCCTTGTAGATGAAGATGAAGTAATACATAATTTACCTGATTCAATAAAACCTTGTTTGCTTCATCGCCCTTACGAGCTTTTGTTTTCAAATCCCCAGGTACGGTTGCCCACCATTCGTCAAAAGTTCTGTTTTTTTGGGTGTTAGATTGTGAACCAAATCCCTTTGGTAATGTCATGTTGGTTCTAAGTTAACGAAGCGTGGTATTAAATGTTTTTTAATTAAATACTGGATTATTAAATAAATTTTTGTTCATGGTTTTGCAGAACAAACAGACATGCTCGGATGGATCTATGAAATTGACCTAAAGTTATTTGTCGACAACTTCAAGATATATTGGAAAAATTCCAACTTAAAATAACTGTAAAGAAAAAACCGATCTTTAAATGTGTTATTATCCCTTATGATATATTTATTCTTCATTCTAAGTTAAAAAGTGTTTGAATATTTAAAAGATATTTTAATAAAGCATAGGAAAAAATGAATATAACAATTATAGAAAATTTAATATTTCAATTAACTATATCCTCATTATGCCTGATTATTCAATTACTTTTTGTACAGTTTGTAAATCTGTTGTAAGTATGTTGGATATAAAGTTTGTAAAACTGGCGAATAGTATGGTGACCATTCATGGATATTGTAATAACTGCGGCACCAATATGATGAAAGGAAGAGTAATGCCAAAAACTGGAAAAAATCCACTTGCTAAATATAGAAGAAAATTGACTAGAAAGCGATCGAATGTCTATAAATCAAAAAAATAACAAGGTTTTATCTTTCGGACCTCTTCGAAATCTATCTACCGGTCTATTAACAAAAATATTTTCTACTGAAAGTCAGATTATTCTATACCGGAGAGTCAGTTTTCTTTCTATTATGCGATGATTCTAATCCTATTATGCCCATCATTGATTCACCAATAGGTTCAAATATTGTTCTTAGAGACTCGTCATCATAATATTTTGCAATTTCCGCCAATTTCGCCTCTATCTTTTTTTGTTCTATTTTAAGCAATACGTATCGAGCTATTAGTGCTTTTACTTCATCAGTTTTATCCTCTGGAATAACATGTTTCCCTGATGATATACTGTTACTCGGAGTTATACCTGGATTAGTTGTTACCAATTCCTTTATTACCCTGTATAAGTATCACGGTGCATCCTTTAGTATTACTATCGGACCATATTTTATGGCAGTTTCGTTTAAGGCAAACGTCATTTGATCCAAGGGATCCAATATTCCGTCCGTATTTTCACAGATGAAAGTTATGATGCTCTCCTCTTCATTTTCTTCTACAAGCTCGGTTAATGGAGAAGATGAGAATTTTAGCTGCAAGGTCATTAGTCAAGCCTAATTAATTGAGCCTAATATTTAAACCATTTCTAGCATACTTTTAGCTAGTTGTGATATACCATATATTCCCAATCACCTTGACGTTAAACAATATAATATTTCTTTTTTTGACTCTGTTATATGTAGTTCGTTTATATCTTTATACTACTACGTTAGGTAGAAAATTAGCAACCTCTTTATAAATACCCAGCTTTTATTAGGTTATGTCTAATTATAGTTCAGATAAAAACGTTCATGTAATAGTCCATGGTCAAAAACAACTGTTTGAATCAATAAAATCAAAGCTTTCTACTGTTGGATTCAAGACAGACCAGATGATTTTGGCCGATATGAACAAGCCCGGCAATAAAGGGGATTATGTAGCCATGCTCTGGCCGCCAATGGCTCCTAAAGAGATTATTGTAAGCCAAATCATCGATTTAGAAGGTACCAACGGGCGGGGTATGGGTGCATGGGCCTCTGTCAATCAAAAGGAATTAGAACGTATACCGCTCAGCTAGTCTCTCTACCGTCATCTTTACCTTTTCTATATCCATGGGTAAACTTTGAATCATAAACCTTTGAAAATTCATACTCTTTTGGGGAAATAACGTCTCCAACAATTATTAGAGCAGTTTTAACTATTCTCTCTTCTTTGACCTTTCTTGCAATAGTGCCAATTGTTCCTTTTATTATTTTCTGATCATTCCATGTTGCTTTGTATACTATTGCAACTGGTGTGTTATTGGTATATACTCCTCCATTTAATAGCTCTTTAACAATTCTATCTAACAAATGAACGCTTAAATAGAATGCCATCGTTGCACCATGTTTAGCCAGTTCAGAGATTTTTTCTCTATCTGGTACAGGAGTCCTAAATTCTGCTCTAGTAATTATTATCGTCTGTGTAATTCCAGGTAGGGTCATCTCTAAATTCATTGAAGCTGCAGCACCAAGCAGGGATGTTATTCCAGGTACAACATCACAATTAATGTTATCTTGCTCCAATTTGTCTATTTGCTCTCGAATGGTACTAAACAAACCCGGATCCCCGTCATGAAATCTTATCGCTAGTTTGTCACTCTTTGTAGATTCTTTGAGAATTTCATATATCTCCACTCTGCTCAATTTTGCTGCATCAAATAATTGAGCACCCTTTTTTGCATATCTTAATAATTCGGGATTTAGCAAGGAGCCGGAGTAAATTATCACGTCTGCATTTTCGACAAGATTTTTTGCTTTGATAGTTATTAACTCTGGATCACCGGGTCCAGAGCCTACAAAATATACAGTATTTTTTTGAATCATTTTTTCTTTTTGGCTATCATAATGGAAAAGTACTTATCATTGTTTTCATTCTTGTTCCTCGCTATATCGATTAACTTTCTTCTTTGTAATGATTCAGCATTTGTAGACACGTCTTGGGCTATAAAGACATCCGAATCATCCGGAAAGCTGGATTCTACCAAAACATCAATTACACTATTAAAATATCTCCCATCTTTTAAGAATACTAAAGTATCACAGCATTCTGCAGCTGTTTTCAGTCTGTCTAAATTATAACATGCAGGAATTATACCTATTATTTCCTCTCCTTCTCCCACAGGAGTTTTAAGTTCTGCAGAAAATGAGAATATCGAAGTTATACCAGGGACAATTTCAACTTCCACATCTTTATGATTTGTCTGTATTTCCTTATGGATGTAGATCCAAGTACTATACAAGGAGGGATCACCTACAGTTAGATAAACGGCTTTTTTTCCAATCCTAACGGCCTCTGATATTTCATTTGCATTGTTTTTCCACGATTCCTTTAATTTTGTTACGTCTTTTGTCATGGGAAAGATTAATTGTCGTACTTCAGTTCCCTTGGATACATATTTTTCGACTATTGAAAGAGCAACACTAGGTTTATTTTCCCTTGCAGTTGGTGTAAAAATTATATCAGCATTTTTTATTAGATTAATTGCTTTTATGGTTACTAATTCTGGGTCACCCGGACCACATCCTATACAATAAAGAACTGAATTAAGCATAATTAGAATTCTAAATTATTTTAATTAAAGTGTTCATATTTGAACCATTTCATTTAGTACCCGAGAAAATGATGACTGGATTTCTTGATATCATCATAGTACCTGAGCTTGTTTTCTTTGACTTTGCAATTGTTACCTGAGTGATATCTATATCTTGTAGATTTGAATCCTGCATAGCCTTAAGGGCATTGTAAATGGTTTCTATTAGAATTGATGTAATTACTAACCTACCGCCTTCATTTAATTTTGACAGTGCCAATTTGACTATTTTGCCAGTTTCTCCAGTAGTCCCACCGATTACAATCACATCGACATTTGGCAAGGTTGGTAGTACATCTTGGGCCTTTCCATGAATAATAACCGTATCTTTTAAAGCACTAAATTTCAAAAGATTTTTCTCTGTTAAATTTATCGCTTCTATATCCGAATCTATTGCATATACCTTGGCTCTTGTTTGAAGAGCAATTTCTACAGTTATGCTACCACTGCCACACCCTATATCTATGGCAGTAAGACCTTCTTTTAGACGTAATTTACTAATTATTATCGATCTAATGTCTTCTTTTGTAATTGGGACGTTTTCAGTTCTATCAAATAGTTCGTCCAAAATCCCAGGTGTCTTGTAATTCCATATCATTTTCTGTCGGATTATATGATATTTTGGTTAATTACCGTGTATACCAATATCATAAACGTAAATAGCATGAATATAAATCCAAAAATTGCTATAGTAATCACTTTTTTCTTTTTATCTTTGGGAACGTCTTTGGCCATTCGAGTAGCAATTATTTGAGATACTGCATAAAAAATGATTCCTATGAGTATAGTTAATCCTATTGTATTAGATTGATCAGAATTGGGTTTTACAATAACACCTAATATCGATCCTGCTATGATAGCGAAACCGATTCTTAAATAATAAATTTTATCTTCTATTTGCAATGGTATGTGCTATTAATTTTAATCAACCACATTTAATCTCTACTTTTCGTAACCCTAATAAGAACATACTAGGATGTTGTCAAGAATCAAGAATATGTGATTATTTTAAAACTCTTGACAGTTTTATTTTCTTGTGTATATATTTATTCATGCCAACTATGGTAGAAAACAAATACATCCCATCTATGTTATTATATTCAACAAGGACATATTATTACTCAAATGGCTATTTCGGAGATAGAACTAAGATTTATCGTAAACAATATCAAAGAAGTTATCGATAGTGTTTATTATGTAAGCAATATTTCCCTAATATCAAAAAACTCTTTGATAATCAAATTTCATCATTCTCAAAAAAATGATGTTTCTTTACTGATTTCTACATTTGGAATTTGTATTACGAGGTACAAATACTCAATTATAGAAGACAGTGACACTCTAAAGAAGATAAAGACCGACCTAGAACGGTCTAAACTTATTGATGCTGTAGTTACTCCAGGAGAACGAATAGTACAGTTTGTTTTTCAGAATATACAGGGGGTAAAATATTATCTAATTGTCGAATTGTTTGGTCATGGAAATATAATGATCTGTAATGATTCTTATAAAATTTTGAATATCTTGAATCCAATTAATGTTAGACATAGGATTCTAAAGGTGGGACTAAAATATTTTCCTCCACCAGCAAGAGGAATCGACCCTCTATCCATTACATATACTGATTTCTTGTCCCTAATTGAGAAAAATGAATTTGAAAATCTTGATCTAAAAAGATGGTTGGGCAGAAGCCTTTCTATTTCAAAAAAATTTATTGAACTCGCGGTACATAACGCTAAAATTCATAATAAGAAGGTGAAAGACTTGAATCCTTCCGAGAGAAAAATTTTGTTTGAAGAATTAACCTCTATAATAAGGAATATTTCAACCGGAGTTGGACACGAACCAAGTCTAATTTTAGATGAAAACAAAAATCCCATCGATATTAGTCCAGTAATTCCTAGGGATGTTGTAGATTCCAATCTCATCAAAAGATTTAATTCATATACTGACGCAATTGATGAATACCTAAATTATACTATTTTACAGAATAGTACTACAATAAATTCCGAGTTAGAAAAACAGATCGAGTCAATAGAACACGATTTAAATGAACAAGAGAAAGCAAAAGAACTGGTTATTTCAAAATCGAACAAACTTCGAAATTTTGCCAATTTGCTTATGCAAAATTCTCCTGCCGTTGTCACTAAATCTTTTGCCTCTGCGGGCCTCGCCTCCACCTCCTACACCGCTTCTGAAAGTACTATTGTAACAGAAAACCAAGACCAATCTATGGATAACTTACTAAATGATTTTGATGCTAAAATTTTAAACATCAAGGGGAAGGATTATCTGGAAATTATGGAAGAAAAAGTACCCATAGACAAGGGCAGTTTCAATATTCCAAAAATTTCTTCACTTTTGTTTAATGTTGCTAAAGAAATGGAAAGAGGCTTGATCACCATCGAAACTTCCAGGGCAAAGTTACAGGAACAATTGGAAAAAATTCAAAAACAAAAAAATAAAAAACCTTTATCACAAATCAAAGTTTTAACCAACAAAGAATGGTATGAAAAGTATAGGTGGTTTCTTACTACTGATGATATGTTGGCTATAGGTGGTAGAGATTCTTCGTCCAATTCAGTTCTCATAAGAAAACATTTAACAGAGCATGATTATGTATTTCATGCCGAGGTACATGGCTCTCCTTTCTTCATATTAAAAAACGCCAATAACAAGTCAGTTGAGGACATTTCTCAAAGTGTACTCCAGGTGTCCCAAGCAACCATATCCTTCAGTAGATCCTGGAAAGATAATCTTTCTTCAGCGGATGCCTATTGGGTTTATCCAAACCAAGTTAAAAAAGGAGCACCAACGGGACAATATTTACCAAAAGGGGCTTTTATTATTGAAGGTAAGAGAAATTTTGTCAAAAATCTGGAAACAAAATTGGCAATAGGGTTTTCATTTATAGAGGAAAGACCATTGTTGATCGTCGGTCCTCCTCTATCCGTATCAAAAAGATCGATATGTTTGAGAAAGATAATTCCTTCCGGTTTTGATGTCGTAAAGGCTTCAAAAAAGATAAAATCTGATTTTGTAGAATACTTTATGAAAAATGAATTTCCTGATGGTCTCATAACTTTTATGAAGAATCTATCCATAGACGAGATCGTGCGAATCCTTCCTGTGGGTCAGTTTAAACTCTTGCCAATTGAAAAAGGTGATTTAAAATATGAATTCAAAGTTCTCCAAAAAAACGATTAGGAAGTTCTTATATTCCCCCGTGTCTGTTATCCACAAGATGTATGAATAGAAAAGTAATTAAATTCAAACATTGAAGATTTGGTGTGTCTAAAGATATTAGAGACGAAACTACCGGAATGACTACACGGGTTCTTGTTAGTGACGTTATGAATAGTCCTATTGTCCATGCAGGACCTAATGATGATCTAATCAAGATTTCAAAATTAATGACTGAAGCTAAAATCGGAAGTATCATAATCATAGATAATGACAAACCTCTAGGTATTGTAACCGACATGGATATTGTTTCCAAATCAATTGCCGCTGGTCATATTCCTTCTGAAATCAAAGCGTCAAGTATAATGCAACCCCTAGTTTCGATTAACGGGGAGGAGAGTATAACCTCCGCAGCACGACTATTGCGACAACATGGGATTAAGCGATTAGGTGTAACTCATAAAGGTAATCTTGTTGGAATTATCTCTGTATCTGATGTCCTTGCTGTTACTCCAGAATTATTTGATGTAGTCTCTGAAAAATCATTACTTATAAGAGGCGAAATCGGACGCTCCCCTAGAAATATTTCTGGATATTGTGATGAGTGTGGTGAATGGTCTGATTTTCTGCTCTATGCCGATGGATCCTATACTTGTGAAGTTTGTAGAGGAGAGTGACGATCTATCTTCGATCCAATTTTATTAAACGTTTGAACATACAACCAAAACATATGCTTTAATTCTATTTTAATAATGAATAGTCGCATTTACCTTGTGACTACCTACACACGCACATTTATACACACGTAAATTTAATTTCTTTTTTTCAATCTTATATGCATTTTATCTGTCGGTAATTCAGTCATTTGATTAATTCGGTAGTGGTTATCGACCTTGCACAGTATTGACATTTTAATAGTATATCCTTTTCATCGATAATCTCTATTTTTGAATTTAGCCCTTCTTCAGTATTGGTTATGCATCTCAGATTTGGACACTTGAAAAATCCTATTATCTTATCTGGAAGTTGAATTCTTCTTTTTTCAGTCAACTTGTAATCTTTGATTATATTGATTGTCGCATTAGGTGCAATCAATGCAAGCTTATCAGTCTCTTTCTTTTCTAAAAACTTGTTTTCAACTTTTATAATGTCTTTCTTATTCTGTTTGACACTCGGCACGTTTAAGGCCACGGTGATTACATTTCCTTCCTGACCTCTAATATTGAGGATATTAAGTACAAGTAAAGCCCTTGATGCCTCAATATGATCTATTACAGTACCGTTTCTTATTCTTCGTACCAATAGTTGGTTGAACTCCGACATTTGACCAATTACAATATCCGTTTTCAACCTTTTTATGTTACTGTTTCTTAAATCCTGGGAAAATGTAATCTAGATCTTGTTTTGGGATATTCCTTGAGGTAGCCTAACCTGGAGTAAATTGTCTAATTAATCCAAAAAGTAAAAAAATCGAATTTTATTCTCCAAGGTATTTTACGATTTCGAGGAGGAGGAGATGTATTGCCTTTTCATTTCCTCTACCCACAAATCCTTCTCCTTGAATATCTGTTTTCTCTCCCTAGGCTTACATTCACTTAATAGATATGAACAGAGAATTGGAAAATATACCGATGAGTCTCCATAGACTATTACGTTTCCTTTATGGGATGTTTTTATTTTTCCCCAGCTTTTGCCCTCTTGTAATGTGGCTCCCGATAAACCACCAGTATCTGGTCTTGCGTCCGTAAGCTGGACTATAAAATCATGACCACCCTCCTTTATTTTTAGAATTTGATACAATGCAGGGCCGGTCTGCTGAAAAAAGTTTTTAGGAACGCCACCACCCAATTCAAATCCACCAGATATTTTACTCTTCCAAAGGATTGCGGTTGATTCTGCAATGTCCTTTATGGGATTTATAGACCTTTTTCCATCTAGCATTGACGGTAACATATTTAGTCCGATTGATGAATCACTAAGTGCTGGCATATAAATAGGAACATTAGCTTTGAATGCTGATACCATGAAAGATTTTTCAGGTGATTTAGATTTCTCACAGGCCTCTTTTCCTATCAGATAAGACAAATCTGCAGTGGAACCATTTAGAATATCTATATCTTTTTGATAAATCTTCTGAATATTCTTTTGAATTATTAGATCTTGTGATTGGAGGGTACCATATTCCTTTATGTACACATCGTATATTCTCACAATTTGTTTAGAGTACAATACATCATCATCAACATCGAAATGACCCTGCCTAACTGGCAGATCATATGCAAAGTGTAAATCATGATAGGCATTAGCACCAGTAGTAACTATCCAGTCTACAAAACCATTTTCAATCATGGTTGCAATCATTTTACCAAATCCGATAGGTGTTAATGCTCCAGAAATGGTCAAGCAAATTGTGGCATTGGATTCAACCATTTTTTTTAATATATCGGCTGCCTCTGCTAACCTGCGTGCATTATATCCTGTGTTTCTGAATAAATCTATCATTTCGGAAATACTCATATTAGCAGAGATTTCTGGAGGGTCTATTTTTTTTCCTGAAAAACTATGTCGATCGTGATTCAATCACTTAAATCTATATTCAACTTATATATTTGTAATCGTCCTGCTTGTTGATAACAAGATTATTGCCTGATGCAGTTTATTAATATGAAAATAATTACATCCATTGTTGAACCAGATAAAGAAGAATAACAATAGTAATAGCAGCAGCAAAAACAAAATTAAAAACAATAATGCCAAGGTTAAAAATAGTTCTGATTACTTAAACAAATCCATTGACGATTATTCAATTAATAGAAATACATCATTGAATCAGATCCTAGAAAATATGGCCGATTCTGGTGGGTTTGAAGGGAGACACCTAGCTAGTGGGATTGGAATATTGAAAAAAATGATGAGTGAGAAAAATTGCACCCGTTTCCTTTCATTTGTTGGAGCGCTTGTGTCTACTGGGAACCGTGGAATTATCCGAGACATGCTAAAAAACAAGATGTTTGATTGCATTATTACTACGTGTGGTGCATTGGACCATGATATAGCAAAATCATTTTCTTCGTACTATGAAGGTGATTTCAGGTTAGACGATCAATTCCTCTTGAAAAAAGATATTCATAGATTGGGTAACATACTTATACCTAACGAAAATTATGGACCTCTAATTGAAGCTAAAGTTCAACCTATCTTACAAGAACTTTATGAAAATAATAAATCGCGAACACGTTCAGCAGCAGAAATGGCCCCATCGGAAATTCTCAGATATATTGGAGGTCATCTAAATGAATCTTCTTTTCTGTATTGGGCCGCCAAAAACGATATCCCTGTTATAGTTCCAGGAATAGTAGATGGTGCCGTAGGAAATCAAATATGGCTGTTCAATCAATCACACAAGGATTTTAAAATCGATATCTTGAAGGATCAAACAATCTTATCTGAGATAATATTTGATGCCAAAATTACTGGAGCATTCATGATGGGTGGAGGATTATCTAAACATCATACCCTTTGGTGGAATCAATACCGAGGTGGGTTGGATTATGCAGTATATATTACAACAGCTTCAGAATGGGATGGTAGCTTAAGTGGCGCTCCTGTAGCAGAAGCCATTTCGTGGGGCAAAGTTACTTCTGTAGCCAGACAAGTTACTATACATGCCGATGTTAGTACAGTCTTACCGTTCATCTATTATGGCTTGTTATCAAAATAAGAAATTTTTATAAAAAAAGGAGGGAGAGTATAGTGCTTACTGAATTGTTATTTTGGTAATTCGTGCTGAATTGGGGTCTTGTGGCTGATCCATTGAGTTGGTAGTAGAATTAGCAATTTTATCCACTATTTCTAATCCCTCCGTTACCTTGCCAAAAACGGTGTATTGATTATCCAGAAATTTTGAATCGTTAAGCACTATAAAAAATTGTGAACCTGCACTATTGGGATCGTTTGTTCTTGCCATAGACAATACTCCCCTTTCATGAGGCATGTTGTTGAATTCCTGATTTATTGTATATCCTGGACCGCCTGTTCCCCAAGAGTCTCTACTAGCACTATCATTTTTTGTATTTGGATCTCCTGCTTGAATTACAAATCCTGGAACTATTCTATGAAATACTATTCCATCGTAAAATCCCTTTAGGGCTAGATCTTGAAAGTTCTTCACGTGATTTGGCGCCACTTCTGGATAAAACTCAATTTTTATTGGGCCTTGTGTTGTTTCAATAGTTGCAGTAGCATTAGTAGTAGTCGTCATATTGTTACTAGAAGATGTTGTATTGTCTATATTATTTAAAATATTAGATTGTGAGATGATTGAGGTGTTGGATCCATTGGTTAGATTGTTACCGTTTGTTGATGTGGCAGTAGAGTTGGCTGTGGCAGTAGAGTTGGCTGTGGCAGTAGAGTTGGCTGTGGCAGTAGAGTTGGCTGTGGCAGTAGAGTTGGCTGTGGTGCTATAATCCTGATTTACTTTGTAGAGCAAAACTCCAAAAAATAATCCTGGATCATTACTTTCAAAGCTCTTTGAAGCGTATTCTAAAGACAATGGTTCTTCAGTATTGCCCTTGGGATATTTTATATCCTTTGTATAAAATGGAATTGCATTTGGCTGATATGTTGGTGAAAGAGTTCCAATACTTGGATTAAAGTATCCAATAGTCTTAAAGGGCATCATATTACCCAAAAGTGTATCCCAATACTTTTGCTTTGGTGTGTCTCCGTTTGATTCCACATATTCTGATTCATTAAATCCACCAATTCGGATAAACCAATGCTTTTTGCTTTCATCTCCTCCACTACCTAACACATATAGCGGTGTTGGATTAGATGGGTCTAAGGAAGGAAGTTTTTGTCCTACTACATATATCAATATATAGTCTGACTTTAGATCATTGGCAATCTTCCAACCCTCTTCTTCTGGACTGATAAACATTTTTGCTATGGTTTCGATCCTGGTTTGGTTTATGGTTGCATTATCAGCAATAGACGTTCTATTTCCTAAGGTAGTAATCCAATATCCATAATCCCACCAAGATGTTATCACCGAATCCTCTGGTGTGTTTTCCGATATCCAGTCCAAAGTTTCAATCCAATCGTTAGTAGTCAATCTATAGTTAGTTCCACCATTAGCGATGGATGTTGGAACATCGGCAGAAGTAATCCAGTTAGTATTACTATCGTATACCATGGGAATAGTGAGCATGATTATCAGAATTGTGGCAAAACCCATGTAAGGCAAAACTTCTTTGCTCATTTTCATTTTCATCTCCTTTCTCATTTTCGAATCGTCCTTGCTTGGAGAAGATGCAGAAGAAGATATTGCCCTTTGCTCATATTCGGTTCTGATCGACGTTATACTTCTGATGGATTGGTAAATTCCTATACTCGACAATATTATGATACTTAAAGACGCAAATACCAGCAATCTTGCAAAAGTTGCACTAATATAGATACCAGTCAATCCTATTATCAATGCAAAAATCATATTGGAATTACTCTTGTTCTTAAAAGCCAGCCATATTCCTAAACCTGCAAAAATTATTAGAACTGAGAACTGTCTAAAATAATCTACTATAGTAGGTGTAAAGTGCTCTGCAACAGATTCTACTAGTTTATTTTCTGCCGAAAGAAATGGATTTATGGCGTTAAGATATCTGAACGATGGTGTTTTGTAAAAACCTCCTGCCACTATAGAAATTCCAATTATTACAAATATACCTAATACTGCTGCAGTCTTTAGGGTTGCTCTTTTCTCAGAACTTTTTAGTCTAACTATAGTAGTTACAAATAGAAATAATGTACTTGTCATCAGCAATATGCCCGGTAGTCCAATAACAAACGACATTCCTGGCCTTGGAAATGCACCGGCTACTGAAATGACTGAAATTGTAAACAGAGCAGCAACTATTAAATTATTTTTGAGGTCTTTTGAAACAAATCCTAATACAATTATAAAAATTCCAATCGGTATTACAAAATATTGAGATCCTCCCCATGAGGTAACCGCAAGTCCTATTAGTATTCCTCCGACAATTGCTTTTGGGATAAAATATTTGTATTTTTTATCTTTTAATGCAGATAAGAACAAGTATGTACCACCTAGACCATAAAACAGTCCCAATGGTTCTGACTTAAACCAACCCAGGTTTCCTCTTTGTATTATTGCTGGACTCACAGCAAAAAATAGTGCTGATATTAACCCTGGAATAGTATTGCCTGTTATTACTCGTACTACCAGAAACATTAGCACGGTTGACGCTGACCCAATTACTACCGGGAACCAAATTGTGAAATCCATCAGGGTCATGTTCCATCCAAAAATTTGGTAAAGGGTAGCCGCCGTTAAATGCAATCCCGATTGGGAGGTACCTGGTATGTCCCTACCATCAGGATACCATGATTTATAATCATGCCAGTCAAAATACGCTACTACTCCGTTATTTACTATATATTCTGTAGCTCTATAATCAAAAAAGGGATCAAATTCATTTAAATAAAATCCATATTTTATTGGATAAGCCCGAAGGATGAAAGCAATTGAAAAGGCTAAACACAGTACCGCGATAATTAAAAGATATTTAGTTATCTTTCTATTCTTCTCTGATTTAAAAAACTCTATTCCTGCCATTACCTACACGTTATTATGATTTTTTTAACTTTATTTAATATTTAATCATTCTTAGTGGATATTTTCATTAGTATGTCATATAGACAATTAGATAGCGTTTGTCTTTTATTCTACTTCCAGTATTGAAGTCTTGCAAATATTCACACCTCTGCTAAAGTCCTCTGCATCTTTAACCGTTCCAACAATTGTCCCATAATGCATTGGTATGGCAAGTTTTTTTGGTTTGATTATTTCATTTGTAGCCTTTATTGCTTCTTGTGCCGTCATTACATATGTGCCCGATACAGGTACCAACAATACATCAGGATTTACGTTTTCCATCTCCGGAATAATATCTGTGTCTCCTGTGTGATAAATTGATAAATTATTTATTTCTATAATAAAGCCAATTTTTCTATCTTTTTTTGGGTGAAAGTTCTTGTTTGTGTTATATGCCTCTATGCCTGTAATTGTTATACCTTCTTCTATCTTCTTTGTCACTCCAGGTCCTAACAAAATGATATCGTTCGCTGGATAATTCTCTTTCAAAGAATCCAAGCATTCTTCAGAAGTACAAATTTTTGTGTTCTTGTCAATTATTTTGTTTATATCCTCAATACTTAGGTGATCAAAATGATTATGTGAAATCAATATAATATTCGCGTCATGTTTGTCATTGTATTCTTTAATTAACTTGTAAGGGTCGACATAAACCCTCTTATTATTTGAATCAAATCTAAATCCATCATGTCCATTCCATCGTATTTCAACTCCCTCAATATCGATCATAATGTATAAAGAAGGTAATTAGGGATGATTTAAGTTTGACCCAACTTTGGAATGAACGTAGATTATTTTATTATTTTTTAAGGTTATGACATCAACACCTTTTTTCAGAGCCCGCCTTATCAAATCCTTGTCTATTGTTGCCAGAGGCCTTTTCTTTTGGAATGAGAGATTTAATAAAACAGTGTCGACAGAAGATTTTGTAATATTTTCATCAAACTCATGTAATTCGTTTCTGTCCAGATATCTAAAGTCTCCCTTCTCTATCTGATTTTTGATAATTTTTAAGGATAAATTTGCAATCTTTGATCTTTTTATACCTGCTGCATTTTCTAACTGTGTCAGCTCTTCAACCGTCTCTGGATGGATCAACCATATTAATTTTCCAAATTTTGACTCTAGCGCATCCAGGTTTTTGACAGGCTCATAACACAAAACCATTAAAAAACTAGTATCGCAAACAATCTCCATATTTGTTTAAACGGCTATTCCTGCACCAATTAATCGCCATCTATCTGCAATTCTTCTGCTTAACGCAACACGACTTTTAGGCATTAGACAAATGGGTTTTTTTATCTTTACTTCAATTCTTTGATTTTTTGCATTTGTAACGTTTCCAATGGTGACAGCAGTTCCGATGTTCAACCTAAGGTTTTCTTTAGTCCTTATAGGCTCGACTTTTACCAAATCTTGAGTACCAACTGCCGTATCAAATAGATTGATGTCTATCGTAATTTCATCGACTACTGGAGGCAATGAATTTGGTTTTCCAACCACAGCACCTATCAGTGAATCACTTTTTATGAACGACGGGTCTAGTTTGGAACCTATGGCTACTAAACCTCCTGGTCTAACCTTTTCTACCAACCCAGCACCCGTGGCCAAGGAACCTATCTCAGAAAAAATGGATTCATATTTATTCTTTTTTTCATTATAAATTCCAGGCAAGATCTCTATTTCACTTCCTATTTCAAATTCGCCTTGAACCAAGGCTCCTCCCAATACACCTCCTTTTATGTTCTTTATCGGGGTTCCAGGTTTATTTATGTCAAAAGACCTAAGAATATGCATAATACCCTTTTCATTACTAACTCTTTCAGGAGTAGGAATATACTTTTCAATATATTCTATCAAGACGTCAATGTTTGCTCTATGTTGTGCTGAAATAGGTATTATTGGAGCATTTTCGGCTACACTATCTTTTACAAAATCCTTTATTTGGTTGTAATTTTCTATAGCGTTCTCTTTCTCAGTAAGATCCACCTTATTTTGAACAATTACAATGTTTTCAATACCTAATACTTGCAGTGCCAAAAGATGTTCTCTTGTTTGAGGCTGAGGAACCTTTTCATTTGCAGCGATGACTAGTATTGCACCATCCATTAGAGCCCCTCCAGAGAGCATGTTTGCCATTAAACTCTCGTGTCCGGGAGAGTCTACGAAACTTACTACTCTTGATAATTCTGCCTCAGAATTACATAGAGCACATTTGGGTTGAACAGAGTAATTTGATGGAGGTGGACAATTCGGACATTTATAAAAGGCAGCATCTGCGTAACCTACCTTTATAGTGATTCCTCGTCGAAGCTCTTCACTATGACCACTTGTCCATACTCCTGTAATAGCTTCAATAAGTGTCGTTTTACCATGATCTACATGTCCTGAGGTGCCTATGTTAATACATGGTTGATAACCATATTTTTGAATATACCACTCAGGTAAAGTATCCTTCCAGTGCAATACCTCTTGTATTTTTTCTTTCAAATATTAATTTACTTAAAATGTTAAACCAAAAAAAATTTCTAAATTTATTCAGAAAAAAAATTAAAAAATATGGTAAAAAGTTTCTACTTTGATGACTGTGAATTTTCTAGACTATCGCCTTCAGCTGCTGAGGAGGTACTATCAGCCCCTGGCAGGTCCTTTTCAGGCAATTTTGCATCGATTAACTGACAATTTAATTGATAGATTTCTTCTGTGATGAGATTTCCTCTGACCAGCTTCCTCTTTCTCTCTCCTGGTCCCAGGTTACGCATTCCAACACCTTTGGTCATGAGAATATATTTCTTTGTAGCTCCGTGTAAATCTGAACGCATAGGTGTTCCAGATTTATCGCTGCCACCTGTTAATTTTACTTTTCCTTCCTTAAATCCAAAAATAGACGATTCTAATACATCTCCAAGCTTAGAACCTAAAAGAGGCTGAGCACTTTTGTCTTTTAATTCCTGATTGGTGCTTTTGCCAGTTGAATCTGAAATAACTACTTTAAATTCTACCAAAGTCCTTTTTATTTGAATTTGTAGCCTTAATTAATCTTGCTAAATATCTATTTCCTACTCAAGACACCTATTCTGTTCATTGTTAATTCCAAAAAACTTAGAATCCTCTTTTATCTGAAGACGACTGAAAATCATCCGCTAATGTGACTGCTTTTTCTTTCATTCTTTCAAGGTAATCTTCATAATCTATTTCCAATCCACATCCTTTGCAGGTTACCTTGTTTTTATCAATATCAAAATCTGCTTTCATATTACAATTTACACATTTAGCATCCATATACGAAAATATTGCGACTAATGAATTCTTATTTCTTTTGTATTCTATTTGTTATCTATTCTATTTTATTTCTTGGTCTTTTGCATTATGTTCAATGATTTGTTATGATGACATCCAAAAAAAATTGAAATAATACTACTTATGAGTCTGTTTATTTAATATTACTATTCAATTGAAAATTAAAGAGTTATTAAATGGAACAGTTGTTGGAACGGGTTCAGATTACTTAGTGATTCAAAAAGAAAATCAAAAAAAACGCTATCTAGTGGAAATTTATCCTGATAATATAAAAGAATTAAAAAATTCTTCTACTCCATATGGTTCCCAGATTGATTGATAATAGATGATCTAGTTTATTTATTGTTGAAATGGAATAACGATTAAATCAAATAAGATATTATCTATTATATTTGATGCCGACCAAATCCTCTGCCGCTCCTACTACTACTACCATCGCAACAGATACTGCTGTTTTGGATCCTAGCAAAGATAGATCATTAAAGAAAAAAGATGAAGAAGTAAATAATTCCTCAAGTAAGCTAGAAAAATACAAGATTATTTATAATAAAAAGGCAGAATCTGAGTTTTTTGTAGATAATTCCGCTCTGGCCGGTTTTACAGGTGAACGTATACTATACATGGCCATAAGAGAGTTAATCGAAAACTCGTTAGATTCTTGTGAGAGCTTTTCAATCTTGCCATCGATTAATGTATCTTTGAAAATTTTTGATCAGGCAAATGATCTGTGGACTCTTTCTTGCAGTGATAACGGGACAGGTATCAACTCAGAAAAATTACCTGTCGCAGTATGCTCATTTTTGACTTCTGCCAAATACATGGAAAAACAACAAAGGGGACTTTTTGGTGTCGGATTAAAAATGGTTGCTGCCTTCTCTACAAAGGATACGGATTTTCCAATTAAAGTATGGAATCGCTCAATTGACGAATCCGATGAATATTATTTTGAGCTTAGGACTGATATTGGAACTAATAAACCTATTGTATTATCCAAAAAATTGCTAAAAGGCGATGATGTTCGTTTTACTGATACCACCACAAGTAAATCTGGATTCAAGATAGAAGTTATTTTAAGAGCCAAGTTAATGCCTATAACTAAAAACAAGATTTACGAATATGTTTCTGAAACAAGTATTGTAAACCCCTATGCATCTATTACGTTTGAAACAGATGATGGATTGTTTCACTTTGATCGAAGAACATCGATAATGCCGCAGCCGGCACAAGAAATTCTACCTCATCCTTCTGACATGGATCTCAAGACGCTAAAAAAGGCAATTTCTAAATTTCAGACTCAAAAAATGTCACTGCCTAAAATATTAAGTTCATCTTTTCAAAAGCTCTCATATGAAAAGGCCAAGGACATTGTTACAAATGCTGGGCTATCAATAAAGACCGCCGTAATTGATTTCAGTGAACACGATCTTATTAAAGTTGTAAATATATGTAAAAAAACAAGATTTCAGAATCCTAATACCGACCACTTGAGTCCCATTGGAGAGAATGTTTTAACTATTGGAATGATGTCAGAGTATACTATAGTTTCTAGCAAAAGTAGTAATATTGATGCACTGTCAGCTGTTGATAAAGTGGAATCTCAGAACTCGGTTGTAAACAAATTAGAATTTAATAATTCTACTCCAGCTTTGATTGATACTAGGGCACCTGCTGCCGCTGCTATAGTTGATGCTATTGACATTGTCCCCATAACAACAACAGAAGATGATTCAGTGACAACGTTATCAAATACAGAACAATCACTGCAACAAAAACAAATACAACCAGAGCAATCACTAACAACAACAAGCTCCACCAAAAATAATAATACATCTAAATCTAATTTTTCAGTCAAAGTCCTTAAACCTGTACTGACTACCTATACATCACGAACATGTGTTATAAACAATCGACCCACAATTGTTGAAACCGGTTTGGCATATGGTGGCGACATTCCTTCGTTTAAGATGTACCGATTTGCGAATAAGATTCCTTTGTTATATGATGAAGGCTCAGATGTCGCCAGAGAGGTGATATCTGAAGTTGAGATTAATAAAATGGGTATTACTAAAAAACAGGCTAAAGAACAGTTCTCCACTAATAAGGAATCAAAAAAAGATAGAGTTATCGAAGTGTTACCATTGCATATATTCTTTCATATTTGCTCAACCAAAATACCGTACAAGACTGCAGGAAAAGAAAGCATTGCTTCTGAAGGTGAATTAAAATATTACATGAAATCCTGTCTTTCAGAGTTATATCGAAAATTAAGTACTCAGATTCGTAAAGAGTTGAAACTAAAAGAGGCCGAAAATAAGTTGCGGTTATACAAACATTATCTCCCATTCATTGTAGAGTCTATAAATGAATCTCTGGGAATCAAGAATTCAAAATTGAATGACTCTTTTTCTCGGTTAATTGAGAATCATTTGGCTAAAAAGCCGATGATTGATGAAAACGAAATACCGTCCTCATCTATTACTCCACCTATACCGACTACTGACACTACCACTACTTCTGTTTCACGAACAGACGCATTGCATGCTTTATCTTCTACTAGTTCCGAAACTTCAGATAGATCTCTTGTTTCCACAGGTTCTAAAGGTTCTACTGTTTCCACCGGCGGCAACTCCTCTATCTCCTCTTCAAGTTTACAATCGCGAACGTTACCTACAATTGATCACCGAGATGAGAAAATGAATCCAATTCAAAAGTCTAAAAAACAGGAAAAGGAAGATTCTGGACCTGGCAAAAATAATAAATCACCTAGCCAGTCGAATAAATCAAAACCTTCGACTAAAGGCAGGAAATTGAATATAAAGGATGTAAAAAAGAAAAAGAAAATTGCTATTAAAGAAAAAAAATCCAAAATGCTACTACCAATAACTGCAAACAAAAAGAACAATAGATCCGATAATTTGAAAAAAAAAGATATTGGCAAAATTAAAAAAAAATCCTCAATTAAAACGAATAAAGAAACTGGCGGTAGAAGAAAAGGAAAAGGTGTAGAGGGCGGAGGCGGAGTGAGCGGGAATGCAACTGAAATTCCATCATCACATCCTTCTCAATCAAAACAAATTCAATCAACCATTGATTCATTCAGTAAAAGGGTAAATAAGGGTAAAAGGAAATAGATGATCTATTAATTGTCTACCGTAAAAAAGCAGGAATTTATAACTATTGTAAAACGGATCATGAAGAAAATTTCTGATGACGTTATCAAACAGAACCAAATGCCAATTTTAGATTTACCAAAAATAGGCTATGATAATACCGTTTGGTCCAATGAAAAAAGGATGCTTACCACAGGTGAAAAAAAAGTCGAGGTCAGCCCCGATAGTGTTAAGAGAATACCTACATTTGCTCAGTACTTGGTAATGGCAAACGCAGTAAAAAAATTACTGGATGAAGATATGGAAAGTACTATACGAGGGATGTACTATGCTACCCTTAGTAATGTCGGAGATGATAAAAATAAACAAAAATTTTGGACCGGACAAGAGGACTCGGATAATGCTATAAAAGCAGTGGAACTTTTGACTGGTATTCCAAGAGAAGAATTTTCCGTAACTTCTAAACCCAAGGGCATGATCTCTGGCCCTATTAAGTTACGGGTAGGAGGGGATATTATCGATTGTAATCTTGGAAGCAGGGCTACGTCTCAGCTAATCCCTACTAACATAGGTGATGTCCAAATTGAGGACGTGAAAGCGGACTTTGTAATGGTGGTGGAAAAGGATACTGTTTTAAATAACATTAGAAAATCGGGTTTTATTCAGAAGTATAATGCTATTTTATTAACTGGTTCAGGAGAACCTGATCGCGCCACAAGAATGATGGTAAAGATTCTAAACGAAAAGTGGAAAAAACCAGTAGTTGTTTTTGCGGATGCAGATCCTTGGGGGTTAGGTATTGCTCTAAGATACAAAATAGGTAGTGAATCTTTAAGTTACGATAGTGAAAGACTAGTGACTCCAAATGCTCAAGTCCTTGGAATGATGTTTTCAGATATTTATGAGTTTAATATACCTGAAGTTGCAAGGCTGACAGCTACTGAAGAAGACGTCAATCGGGCAAATGATATGAAGAAAAAACCGTGGATGCAGAATAAACAATGGCAAAAAGAACTAAATCTCTTTTTAAACAAGAAAGAAAAATGCGAATTGGATGCTTTCTTTAAACACGGATTCAAATATCTGTCTGAGACTTATTTGCCACAGAAACTTCGATTGGCAGGTCTAATCTAATCTAATCTAATCTAATCTAATCTCATTTCTCAATTTTAGTAAACAAGCGAACATAATGAAGAAGAAGAAGAGGGTATGAATAGTACTGTTTTTAAGAATTTATCTACTATCTATCGATGATTGTGTTTGATGCAATTATTTTTTTGTTTTTTGCCCTGACCACTATCCTTTCTACGTTCTTTATTTTCTTGTTTTTGTTAAAATTTGTGATAATTAAATCATGATGATCACTTCGTCTTTTGGCGTCACAGTTGATATTTCTTTGTGATTTAACCTTCATAATACTGTGTTTTTCATAAAGAGATTTTACATAGTCTGAATTAGAGTTTGAAAGTAATACTTTAACACCTATATCAGTGAGACGGTCAAATTCATTAGCAAGTTCTGCATGTTGCTGCACTCCGAAATTTTCTTTAGTATAATCTGTAAAGTTTGCTGTTCTCGATACAGGAAAATACGGTGGGTCCAAATATACAAAGTCATCTTCTTGACATTTTGAAGTAGTATTCCTATAAATATCACATCGGATATCGACCTCTGAACGATTTAATAAATTGGAACATTCAATTAGCTTTTCTTTATTGCAAATTTTTGGGTTGAAATATCTTCCATGAGGAACGTTAAAATTTCCTATTTTATTTACTCGGTACAATCCATTGTAGCATGTCTTGTTTAAAAAGATGAACCTTCCTGCTACTTCTGCTGAGTTGTAGTTGTTATTTTGGACGTTTAATTGGTTAATGTTAGTGTTGTCTCTGACTGAATAGTAATATTTTTCACCACTCTTGTAGTATTTTTTTTGATGGTTCTCTAAAATTTCTATTAATTCCTTTACATTGTCTCTAACTACTCTATATGTGTTTATTAGTTGAGGATTGGAATCTGATAAAAAAGCATTAAACGGTTTTCTTGTTTGGATCAAGTAAAAGAAAAAGGCGCCACCGCCTAAGAACGGCTCAAAATATCTGCCAATATTATTTGGTGTTAGCTTGTCTAATAATACTACTAGTCTTTTCTTTCCACCTGCCCATTTCAAAAAGGAAGTCGTATTAGTTTTATGCAATTGGTGTGATATTATGAACTAGATTAACATTAAGACATATGATTGTTTTCTATATAATTGATTTATAGTAAAAACTCCTAAAACGCTTTTATTTTACACATACGCTCTCTTTCTCTTTTTTACTCCTTTCCTAAAGTGAGAAATGAATATGACTCTTTAATTTTGTTTGACGTATCCGAAAGAAATTGATCTCTTATAGCTTTTCCGTAAAATACTATATCTCTGGATAGCATCTCAATGCGTAGGATTGTCTTTTTGTTTGTTATATTGCCTTCCGAGTCAAAGTCGTCCGAGCTTGTTGAAATTCCATATGGCATGCTCCATCCATAACATTGCCTCACGGCGGTTCGCATTTGTTCCATTACTGTAAGACCCTTTTCATGTGATGCACAAATATATCCAAATGTTTTTCCGGAAAATTCTTTCCAAAAGAAATCCAAAAAATTCTTTAATACTCCTGACATCGAACCGTGATAGTCTGGAGAAGTCAAGATAATTGCATCTGCCCATCGGACAAGCGTATTAGCCAACTCTAAACTCTCCTTTTCTGATATTAGAATTTTGTCAAAATCTAGATTGGGTTCATAAATAGGTAGTTTGTTTTTCCTAAGATCAAATAAATTTATTTCTGCATGATAATTGTTTTTAGAGGTTTTTAAAGCAAGATCTAAGGCTTTAAAACTATAGGAATTGTTTCTCATACTCCCTGCAATTCCCAATAATTTTATAGTCATGAGTTTTTTTTCATGTGTTTATTATTTGAATATTTAGGTACAAAAAAGAGAGAATTAGCTATTGTAGTTCTCTGCACATTTTACTATTTCTTCAGTGGATAGGTAGTCACCTTTGTCATATGCTCTCTCAAAGCATGTGGTGAGCAATAATTTGCGTTCTTCTTTGGTTACTGTGTTTTCATTGTAAACTTTGTTTTCATCCTTGTCATTATCATTATCATCGTCATTGTCCTTGTCTCTTGCATCCTTGTCATTATCATTATCATCATTTGGATTGTTTTGGTTGGTTGTAAAAGAGGTGGATTGAATCGGTGCCAAGTTTGCTCCATTGGAGTTACTGGTATCAACCACTTTTACTACACCAACGCTATCACTCTGTCCACTTACTCCTGTTTGAGGACCATCAGGTGCTGCTGCTGCTGCTGGATATGATTGGCTTTGGTAAGGGGTTTGACTTTGCATAGGAGTTTGACTTTGTTCTGTTGGGGTTGCGGGAGTAGACGTGTTATTGCAGTTGTCAGCTGATGAAGCTGCATAAACATATGTTTGCATAAAATTGACTACACAGTCTGCGTTTTGCATGGCAGAATCTTTGTTTGGATCATTGGGTGAAGTATACATGTTAAAGTTGTTGTTGTAATTTACCAAATCACCTGGAGCCGCATTAACCAGTTTTACAGATGAAAAATTAACTGAACTTAAGATTAGTAACAAGAACATTGCAGATATTACTGTGGCAGTTACTTTATTGACATACATGTTGTAATTTTTTAGTGGATATTCTTTATGAGGATTGTTTTTAATAATTATGTACGTGTTTTTTTCTCGAAACTATAATTTAATTCTAATAGAAGATTGATTGTATTCTTTTTGACAGTCTACTTATTTGATAATGTGGTAGCTATTTTGCAAAATTTATTAGTAAACTATGATTTGACAATTACAATTTTACATAAGATCAGCTTCAATTTCTGCAAGTGTCATAAAATTCAATAAAGGACATGATATCTATTATTGTGCAGGCTGCGCGAGCGAGCACTAATATCTATGTTAAACGACGATTGCAACAGCTTGAGATATACCCATCTACAAAAAAAGGTAAACTAAAACCCTGAAAAGAGGTAGCAATAGGTAATTAAATTACTAGTTGTTTTCTTTTAATGGTTTTGATATATGGTGAATTCTGATGTGGTTAAACAAAGCTATTTTGACAGGCTTGGATCTCTTTTTGATAATGGCTTATTAGATCAAAATAGCGTTACTCATTTGCGAAGTAGGGGTATAAAAGTTTATGATACTGTTAGCGATTTGCAATGTCCATATTTGTCAAAAGTGATTCCGTATGTGGTAATTGGTGGTTCGGAAGAATTCGTTAGCAATTTAACAGTCCCATATCAAGCTACAAGCTTTATTGCTGCAGAAGCTTACTCACCTAACAGCGGAATCTATGCTTTTAAGATGCTAGGATTAAAAGGAGGCGGGGTCACATTACTTACTGGTGGCAGTAGAAAACTTGGAGATAATGTATTTGCTTCGTTGCACAGGATGCTTATAGGAAACAACGCTATTATAGTTACAGTAAATAACATGATGGAAAATCATGGTCAAATTTGGTCATGGGATTTTTTTGGAAATCATCTAAGTGCCGAGTATCCAAAAATATATGATGAACTTTTGAATCTCTCAAAGAGATTTGTCGACTTGGATAAGTTTTACTTTGTAGTATCGATTCGCTCGCTTGAGAGTGTAGCCGAATCAAGATTAATAGAATTCTATGAAAAAAATGAGATAGCTATGCTTGATCCAAAAAATAAGTTGAGGGTAATCATTTTGACTACGGACGTGGTATATGAACATCTTTCAAAGATAATCAAAGAATCAGAGCTTATTTCGTACGTGCGTACTGGAGAAAAATTTGACATGCATAGGGGCCTTCAAATCCTAAGAAAACATTATGGTATAAAGTATTTGTTAAATGATGGGGGGAGGAAAATGACTGAGTCAATCAGAGATGAAGGGTTGTTGGCAGAAGAAAGAGTGACCCTGGAACCATTTAATTCTGCAACTCTAAAGTACGAGATAGATGATAGTTGCATACTTGGAAAGAAGGGCTGGGGGGCAGATGGTTCAGAATTGAAAGGTTCTTTGCTACTGGATTCAATTAGAATTGGTGATGAGCGGGCGAATGTGTATGTTTATCC
>DATELO010000112.1:0-21454 GCA_035276505.1 Candidatus Nitrosocosmicus sp. | reverse complement strand
ATTTGCCATAAATTCCATTTGTAAAATGGTTCAGGATAATAGTCTCATCGCTGGTCTTGTGGGACTAGATCAAGCCGTAAACATATGTAACAATGTACATTCAATTGGCTCAAATCAGGCCCTTTCTGAACTTTGTAACGTAGTTTCCGGTCTTAAAATTATAAACGTGGATTCTTATTGCAACACACAAACACTGCAATCTGATCAGAAAGGTCAAGTTCAACCTGAAAATGGTATATTTAATACTTTAGCTAATAGCAATAATAACCAGGACGCCAACACATCAGGTTCTATCATAGATAGATTGTTTGGATTTTTGCTAAATCAATTTGGACTTTAGAGTAAAGCAATGAAAATACTGGGTTATTAGAATTTTCTCTGCTGATTTATTACTGGATGTTTAATAACAGGATCCGTTGGATATTTACTTAGGTAACTATTGATAAGCTCCCTCAATTATAGAGACCTTTAATCGCAGGAATCTATTATCTAGGATTAAAGAATAGATTAAAAATAATTTTGCTTTGGGGTAAATAAAGGATATAGCTTATTCCCTAGGTGGGGCGAATGAATGGGTATTAGAAACGTTGTAAGTCGGATGGGTGGGGCTATTAGAAAAGCAATTTGATTTTGAGACATTTATGCCACTGTCGGGTGTGCATTTTTCCTGCAGTGTCTGAGCACTGATAGGTGGAAAAAACATAATACCTAATATTAACAATATAGGAAGTACACTTATGACAGTGGTAGTGTAGCAATTAGAAACGTTATTGGAAGGGCGATTATCATGTAGGCCTCTCATAATAAGTTATTATTTATCAAAGTATATAATCAACTTCAACTTTGCTAAATTCCTCTAAATCTACTAGCAATAATTACTCTGGAAGGAGTTTTATCCTAATAAGCGTAAGCACCGTCAGCAGGTCTACATTGGTTGCATAATTTGACTTTCTGGTTGGTATCCTTCTTGGTAATGACCATTATTTCAACATTATCCAATCCACAATCATCGCACTTTCCAAACATCAATATTCTATGGCCATCATAGTTAAAATAGATAGTATACCAAGGCCAGGTAAGTTGAGAATCGCAGCGTGCTAATATAATCATTTCACCAAACAAACTTATAATACATTTAATTGAGTTAACACAACGACTTACGTAGTACAGCTGCTTGCAAATTGCCCTTATAAAAAAACAACTTATTTTCTTACTTACGAACATAATATGTTAAGTCATTTTATTATAAACCAACTGAACCTATGAAGCTGCTAATAGATAGTTGGTTTCGTTTGAGATTATGCCGTTTTGAATAGCACTCATAACTGAATATTTGAAAGCCTTTAAGAGAATAAAAATTGGCCAATTGTAACAGCATTATTAAGATATTGTAATTGTCAAAATAAGTATCGAATTATCCTATTTCAAAGAACATAAAATTAGATGTATATGAACTATATCATCCCATAATATGTATGGCTTCAAGCATTGACTGGAATGAGGTGTCTAAGAAGGAAGCAAGAGGTAGTAATAATATAGATTTAGGCGAAATTCAGGAAGTCGTAAGTGACAGCGTAATTGTTCAAAAGGGATTGATCGACAAGGAAACATACAAATTTCCCAAGTCTTTAGTCAAAAATTTTGATGGTAAGGTCCTTACTATAGAGGTTTCAGAGAATTAAGTTATGGACTTTAAAGTAGACCAGTCTCAGCCTCCAACTGTTAGAGATCAATATTTATCCACCACTGAAATTGATAGAGGAGGAGGAAGTGGTGGAGGTATACAAATAGAACCAGCTGAAGATTATTCAACTCGGAGTTCTGAATTTATTTAAGATATTATTGCAATTTGTAGGCAGTAGTTCCATTTTTAGTATATCTCAATTGTTTAATTTAAGGTCATTATGAAAAGTAAATGTAAATGTTTGTATAGAAATTATTTATTTTTCATTAACTTCCGTGAGAGGATCTTTTTAGCCCGTTACTAAATGAGATTTAATGAAAAGACTTCAACTAAGAATTTATCTATTCAAAAAAAGTCTACATTGTTGGGAGCAATTTTTTGAAATAATATGTTTCGTAAATAGGTACTATTAACCATTTCTCAACAAATCACTTCAATTGCCTCTTGGATTATTTGTCGCATTTTGATTGGCTTTTGCAGGAATTTTTCTATATACCTATTTTCAAGCAAATCTTTCTTGATTGGTTCATCTAAATTATAGGCAGACAATAAGATAATCTTTATGCCGTTGAGCTCTTTTATTTTTTTTGCAACAGCATCTCCAAGCATATCTCCCAGTTTATAATCTAAAAAGAGCAAATCGATATTGGCACCCTTAGATTTTTGCTCCAAATACTTGTTTATGCAGTCATACCCAGAACAAACTTTAATCACACTATATCTTAATTCTAGAACTTTTGAATACAATTCTAAAAGTTCTCTTTCATCTTCACAAACCATAACAACTTTTTTCCTATCAGAGACCATTGTTTTGGGATACTCCATTTAAATTTAAAATCGAAACATCAGTATAAAAATTTTCCATTCAAGGTTTTGCGGTGTATCAAATTTATCCTTGTATAAAATTCAAAAATTTCACAATTTCATGACAAAGAAAAATAATTTGAACTTTTTGAAATGCCCGGTATAGTGTGGGTCAAATTTGATCCAATAATTGATATAAAGCAGGATTCTTTATCCCTTTAATATAACATATATTTTGAATCACCTTATCATACTAGAATGAATCTAGTCAAGCATTGGCGATCCAGTAGAGTGCTGCTAGTATGAAAATACCGATTGCAATACTGTTTATAATTTTCCACTTTCTATCCATTATTTCTTATGTTATTGGTGTCTCTGAATATTATTTTAAGATACCTATATCTACACATGTCCATTCTTCGTAAATTAAAGAGTAGCATAACATGTTATTTTCTTGATAGTATTTTATTATTCTAGATTTCACTGCGTTCTGTCAATGGATTATAGGAAAGAAGTCAATTTCAATTAATGATAATCAATTTTTTGGTGGTTATTAGACAGATTGTGAACACCGATCCGCTAATAGTTGCGATCAATAGAGCGAAGTAATATAATCACAAAAAGAGAAGAATATTTGTCCTATTTGTGACTAAATTTTTTTTGTTTATTAATTTTTACTACCCAAAGACTAAGTTCAAAAATCTCTGGTTAGAACTGCGAATTCATTCTTATCCTCAGTAATACTCAACGGATTTTCACATGCCTGAATTTGAGCAAGCATAATTTCTTTTTTATCGAGCCAGATACTATAAGGAGATTCAGATATATGATATGACATTTTCCTCGAAATTTTGATTTACTGTGATTTAACTTATATTATAAATATATTTTCTATCATGTTAGTTTACGTGTTTCTCGATAGACTCGATTCGATTCACATTCAAGACAACAATTACTTGTGAGAACGACAGCGACCATGCTATTGTTGATAGTTTAATAATTCATATCACTCATATGTTTGAACAAAAGAAAAGGATTTTCCAAATAGATCGGTTAGATAACAGTATCTCATTTATTGAACCTAATATCCAATTTTAGAGATAGTAATTCAAAAGAATTGAATTAAGATTTTATTAATTAATTCCTTAATAATATTTCGAGAAGAGACTAGTTCATCTTGAATCGCACATCAAAATTAGTTGGATAGTTAAAAAATGAGTATTTAAGAAGATACTATTAAGAATTTAGAGAGAATTGAATAATTCAGTGATAATAAGACTAAATCACAGAGATAAACTCACTCGTAAATTGTTAATCTATGGTCTAGTCTATATGGGTTCTTAACATCCAAGCCATTTTTTCATGAACTTCCATTAAACCTATGAGAAAATCATTGGTACCACTATCATTATATTCTTCATCGCAATCTTTAGCACTTTTACGAAGAAATTTAATCGTGCTCTCATGATCTTTTAAAAGGTTAGAAATCATTTTCAGGTCAGATGGGTAATCACCTGGATTTTCTTTCAAATTAGCAATTTGTAAGAATTCATTCAGCGTGGCTACGGTGAGACCTCCCAATTGTCGAGTTCTCTCAGCTATTTCATCTATCATTTCATCCAATTTTTCATACTGCTCTTGAAAGAACTCATGTCGCTCCTTGAAATCCTTACCCACTACGTTCCAATGATAGTTGCGAGTCTTTGTGTAAAGGACATACTCATCTGCTAATAAGGTATTTAAAATTCCTACTACTTCTTTACGATTTTCTGCTTCAATACCAATATCGACATTTTCTCTCATCTCATTAATCTGTTTTTCAAGCATAATGTAGTTTAATAGTGAAGAAAGTTTTTATAGATAATCAATTTATATTTTCTAAATCTTACGCCTAGATGATGACACTAATAGCTCCATCTATAACGAGATGGCTACACGACTTATTAATGAAATGCATTTAATCATCTTAAAATCTCAATACTAAATAAGTTCAAAGACAGGGGTTGCCGAGTATTGCAAAATCTAGCGCATTTTTCATTCGCGGGTTTGTCAAATTGCGATCATCGTATCCTAAAAAGCTGCGGTACAGGTAGACACATTGTACTTTTGGCAGGAAAAAGGATTTTGCGACAGATCTTGCCTTTACACGAGTTGTGGAACCACAAAGGACATCATAATAATCTCCATGGATGTCAATACAATACTACAGAATATTAAGACATGCATCTTCATGTTGAGTTGGTCTTTGTGGGAATAAAAAAAGATGATAATTAGGGAAATAGGATCAGATAGAGAAATTAACCTCTCGTGCTATCAAATAGACAAGTATTGAGATCCAGCCTGAGTATTCTAAAACCGTTTCTTATTCTTGATAGGAAGAAAAAAAGAATGGTTTCTTCTCACTTATATTGTTTAATACTGTTTTCTCTTTTGATTGCAGGAGACCCTATTTATCTAGTTCATGCATCTCTGGAAGGATCACGCCCTTTTTATGTTTATGATAAAGCTAACATAATTAGTCCATATTATGAAGAATTGCTTAACGCCTACAGTCGCCAGGTAGATAAGGCTACTTCAACAGAAATTATTGTATTTACGATTCCTGGGTTTATGGGACATGGTATTATGAAAGACGGAATAGAAATTCAGGAACGGGACTCACTTTCGAATTTCATTTTTAATGAACTTTCACTTGAGGGTATTACAGGTATAGGAAAAAAAGGAGTAGATAATGGTATACTTTTGCTATATTCATCTAATCCCGACTCATCTGGTGGCTCAATGCGAATTGAGGTTGGTCGAGGTTTAGAGGGAAACATAACGGATGGAATTGCAGGAGAGATTCTTGACAGTTATCTTGTTCCTGCAAGAGACACTTTTAATCAGAATAGAAATATTACGGTTATTGATAACGGAATCCTAAATACTGTCGTTGCTCTGGGAGAGTATTCTGGTTATATTAGTAATGATCCAAGTTACAAACTTTCAGAGGAAATTCATCAAGGAGATTCTCTTGACTATTTTAGCGTTATTATCTTGGTAGTAATAATTGCAATAATAATTCTAACTATACTTCGAAAGCGCGGAAACTACTGGTCTAGAAGCAGGAGTTATAAAGGGAGTGGCTGGTATGGTGGTGGTTTTGGTGGTAGCTGGAATAGAGGCGGAGGCGGAGGCGGAGGTCATTCGTCTGGTGGTGGAGCAGGAAGATGAAATATATTTATATATTGAGTGGCTCAGTTAAAAAAAGAGAAATTCAGATATGGTAAGTAAAAATATTATAATTATTTCTAGTATTATTGCGATATTTGCCATTATTGTCATTATTATGATTGTGATTTACTTTACAGGTTATAATACAGCACTAGCAAAGGATGAAGATGTAAAAAGGCTGGCAGCGGATACCGATACTCAGTTGCAAAGGCGATATGACCTAATCCCAAATCTTGTGCAATCCGTTAAAGGTTATATGCAATTTGAGCAACAAACTTTAACGGAAATAACCCAGCTGCGAACTCAATGGATGGCCACTCCTAGCGAAGATATTTCAAAGAAAAATCAAATAAGTAGTTTAATTGAGAATGCATTGGGTAGAATTGTATTAACCTATGAGGCATATCCTTCATTAAAAGCTGATCAAGTAGTTACCAGATTAATGGATGAATTGGCAGGTACAGAAAATAGAATAACAGTGGCAAGGACGTATTATAACGATGGAGTAAGAGACTACAACATCTATCTAAAATCATTTCCTAATGCATATTATAACAATAACGGATTCTTAGGATTGAAACCTTGGGGATTTGCCGAACTTCCACAGTTCCAAGCAAGCTCTTTAGTTAGGACTTCCGTTCCACAAGTTAATTTGAGCTTAGCTTAATCAGTCACGCAGATCCTATGAGTAGATTGCGAGCCAGATATTCCTTCTATTAATTGAAACTGATTTGTTTATTAACCATACCTGATTGGGATTAAAATGCCTATTTTGCACTAAAGTTACCACCTCTAACCTGACGGATAAGCGGCCTGCCAACAATGTTAACAATCATGGCAGAATCTATAGAGGTATGGTTGTAGATACAATTCGTACTTAAAAATTATCAAGTAATGGGGGTGGAAAGAGGATATTATAAAAAAGACGGCCATTAATTGCTGTCTTTAGTTTTAGCCATTACTGTAACTACTATTGCCCAATGTGCCCATTTGGAGAATAGATAAGACATGCCAAATTAAATTTGCCAAGAGCAATGACCTTACTAGTGACCAATGGAAGACTATATTTGACAAGACCTCCAAATATTTCAGTTAGTCAATTGTCGAATGCGGAGAGCCTACATCCCGTCCTGATTTTATGAAATTAGTAAAATATCTAAACGAAATTAAGATGTCTGTCACTGTCATATCAAATTGCTCGTTACTCCATAAATTAGATCTACCGCAGCTTCAACGGTATATCCAATTCATTACATGTAGTATAGAGTCCCTACATGAGGATTCGTATTGCAAAGTTAGAGGTCAACGGAGATACTTTTCACAAAGTTATAAGAAATATTCCAGTATTATAAGAACATGATACACCTCATTACTTCAATAGTGTAATAACTAAATTTAATACTGAGTAATTTATCGATCAAACATATTTTGAGAAAACTCTTGAGCTCGGATCAGATGTCGTGTCTCTAACTTTTGTAGAAGATAGATCCGACGTTGACTATTCACTTCCTCCGGATAGAAAAACTATGAACAAAGTGTTTGAAAGTATTTAGACTATACTAGGAGAAAGACCAAACCGAGGATCATGATTCCTGACTTCTACTTTGAACAAATACCATAGAATGGATACGTGCTTTTTGATGAATGTGGATTATGGAAAAGCATTTTGGTGAATGGAGACGGTTCGGTGCTGGTAGCGTGCTAGAAATTTAAAGGGCCCGAGAATACATACAATACGTGATCCCAAAACATTTACGAGATATAGAAGGCTCCTCAATGGGACTTCAAAAACCTGTCATGATTGCAAGGTTTTATGATGCATTTGGTAATATTCCCAACCAATAACTACATTTGTAAGCAACTCTATGCAAGGGTTATCACAATATATTACTCGCAAAAATCCTGAAATCAAAATTTGATAAGGAGCAGAAATTGACAGTTATCATACCGTATATAATGCGACAACCAAAAAGGTAATATCGAATCAAAATATATCAAGGTGTCCTATTAATAACACTCAGTATTACTTCTAGTTAGCAGATTGAGCCTATAGCAAGTTGAACAAGACCGTGCGATTATAACAAGATATTGATTAATTAAGATATGTGCCACATATCCTTTAAAAGTTCAAAATATTGGTAGTATTTAGTCATGTTGATATTACACATGACTATAACTCAATCAAGTGGTAAGCTGAATGAAAAGGTAGATCCTTTACCGTCCTTGTTATTTTGGGCCCAAATTTTACCTTTGTGTGCTTCTATGATACTTTTTGTGATATACAGTCCCAGTCCCGTACCTTGATTAGATTTTGTAGCAAATTTTGTAAACAGCCTTGGCAGAATATCTTTATCGATCCCCTTACCGCGATCAATAATTGATACCACAACCATTTCACTCGATGTGTTATCATCTACTCTGGTCGAGAAGAATGTTTGGTTTCTAGGATTTTTTTCATGACTTGGGTTATTAGTGACTTTTTCGACATTTATATTAATGGGATTGCCCTCCGAGAACTTTATCGCATTATTAAGTAGGTTGGAAAGCACTTCAAATAATCTAATCTTGTCAGCGTATACAGGAATAGGATCAATTTTAGGATGATAAATAATCCTAACTTGATTTTCAGAACTGTTTGCTGTAGCGAGATCGTTAGACCTCTTGGTAATATCCCTTATAACATTTTGAATTTTTTCATTTAGGTTGAATTGTTCCTTATGAATTTCCAAACGATTGCTTTCTATTCGTGATGTATCCAGAATATCATTTACAAGTTTTTCAAGCCTTTGAGAATTTCGGTATGTAGATTGTAAACCCCTTATAAAATCCGTGAGCTTTTCATTATCTTTTAGTACTTCCTCAAACTCCTTTCTAAGCCTGTTTTCATTATACTCAGGATTCTGCATTATAGACGGTATATGCATCATCTCGATTAACTCTAGGTTACCCGAGATCGCTTGGGTAGGAGTCCGCAGTTCATGTGCCGCAATATTGATGAATTCCTTTTGAAGTTTGTCGTGTGTTTTCAGATCTTCATTTGCCACTTCAAGTTTTCCAACTGATTCGGATAATTGAGAGGTTTTTTGATTTACATTCTCCTTTAGAATCTTGTTCCAATGTAATAACATTATTGCTACTATTACTGATATTGATGCAATCACTAAGATTATAGAGAAATTGACTAGTATCAGAGTATCAATTAGGCCTATAACCTCTACTGATAATGTATGAGGAACAGTTATGAACAGTGTCCCAATTCTATTGCTGGATTCATCTCGATTTGGAACGTTAACACCTTGAAATGCAATGGTTGTTGTTGAATTTTCAAACTTGAATTCTTCTACACCATTCTCCGACTTCATAGCCCTATTGATTATATCATTAAATCCTTCTTCCTTATCCTTCAAAATCGATTTCATATATGACTGAAAATCATTACCAAAGAAATTAACACCAATAAATGATTGATTTGAGGAGTAAATTATGGTACCGTTTCGGTCTATAAAACCAATATCACCATTAAATTTGGGATGCATTTGAGATTCGAGAAAATTCCCAAGCGTTTTGGCTGCGACGGAAGCTACAATCACCCCTTCAAATGTGGTGGAATTAACAATTGCAAGATCACTTATCTGGGTGCTTGTAACTAGGTCTGTCTGAATATTGTTGGTAATCGGCAAGGAAATGTAAACTCTTGGAATGCTATCATTTGAATCTATCACGGTACTTATGAATAATTCACCGTCTCTTTTAGGAATTTGAAAATAATCTCTGTGACTCAAATTGATTCCCTCATATTTTGAATTCTGTCCTTGGCCTTTTCCAGTAAAGGTAACCAAAGTTCCGTTTTTATCCAGCAGATAATATCCATCTGTAAGCTGATCAGTAGTGTTTTGAGATAAAGCAAGCAATCTGTCAATTCCGGTGATATTCCAGTTAAGAATAGAAGGTGAATTTACAATTCTCTCAAGATTAGAGTTAATAAAGAAGATAGAATTACTTAACATATTTGATATACTATAAACTTCAATCTCAGAATTTGTTTCTAAATCATTTAATGCAAGCTCTTGGACTTCATTTAAGGTTAATGTAAAATAATTATATGAAACTGCTCCCAAAATGATTGAAGTAACAACTACGATTGGCAAAATTACAAAGCTATTCTTATAATCCAACAGCCGCAAGATAGTATGTAACACAAATGTGTTATTATTAATATTTCTAGGTTACCTTCATATTAACTTCTTAGGAGGCATGTGGCAAAGCATATTTTCATTACATATTCTGTTTTAGAATTTTCAACCTAAAGAAAATTTTAGAATTCATATTATCAAAACCACATTATTAGACACCAAATGCAAAAGTAATATAATGCCCCCACGGAATGGCGAGATTTTGGAAGTTTCAATGAAATGTTATATTTACACTGTCACAGTGACATTCTATAAGAATAGAATATGCGATTTGCCAGCAAATTCCTTGAACATCTAATGCCTGTCTTACTTTAGGTTCATTGATATCAAAAAACCATTATCGATTGAAGAGATTACAGCCAATCTTTATAACGATCGGAAAATCCTTAAATAAAAATAGGAGAACGTTTTAGTCATGCCCACGGTAAATCATTTTGACATTCCAGTTGATGATGTCAGTAGAGCCCAAAATTTTTACTCCAAGGTTTTTGGATGGGATATGAAAAAAGTTGTGAGTATGGTAGACAGCAACATAGAATTATGGATGTGTGAAACCCAAGATGAAAAAGGAATAAAGGGTATTTCTGGCGGTTTTATGAAAAGAAATATTCTTCCGACGGTCACAAACTATATCGGGGTAACTTCTATTGACAAATACCTTCCAAAGATAAACTCCTCAGGGGGAAAAATTACTGTTCCCAAGACTGAGATTCCCGGAATTGGATTTTTTGCTATGTTTTTTGACAGCGAAAAAAATTTGTTCGGCCTATTCGAAGAAAAAAGTAAATAAGATATTAAAAGGATGTCAGATTAGTGTAATAAGATGACATAGGCTTGAATGTATTGGTACTTATCGTTACTGGTATGGAATATGCAATAAATACTATAATAATATCAAATATTCTTTTTTATGTACTTTATAATGGCTTTGCATTCAGAAAATGCTTCCATTCTCACTATGATGCTTACAAAAAGCGTTAATTCCAAGACCCAATACGCTTGCAGCTATAGGCGCAACCAATAATGCGGAACTCTCAGGTAGATTTAATTTATCCATTATCAGCTGCACTACTGATGCACCAGTAATGACACCATCAGACTTTATCAGTTTATGCATACTGCCTGTAGGCCTGCAAAGATCCTCGTGTAATACTTCCGCATATGCAAACCAAATGGACCTGCCATCAGGAGTTGTTTTATTGTGTTCTAAATCTACGTCAAAGAGCGCCGGCATGACTAAATCTACATCAATTCCCTGCTTCTTATAGTCAATCAAAATTTCTTCTAGTTTGTAATAAACAGGAACCAAACTACCGCCGGATTTCTTAATTATAGCCGAAACTTGATCAGCAAGCTCACCTGCTTTTTGAATATCAGGCAGACTCATTCATATCACTCTCTTAGATTTCGTTCTAATACTTGTTTATAAAATTTTAGTGTTACTCAAATGTTATTCAAAATAAGCCTAAAAAATTTACCTATTTCTGCACGATTATCCCAAGAGCTATCTATCGATAGAGCATAGTAATTCCGAAAGTCTAAAGGGTTTGGTAAATACATCAGCGTCATGCACTTTTGCACTTTTAAGAAGTTCGGTTGGAAGTTGTTCCTTTGGAGTCGTGCTCATTATCATTATGCGTTGGTGTAAATTCATTTTACGTAAATTATTTGCAACAATTAGTCCCGATGTATTGTCTAGATGGGTATCTAATAATACCACATCATATTTTTTCTTTTTACTTGATTTGTTATCACTGAAATATTGCAGCACCTTATCACCATCTCTAACCACATCGTAATCGTAGCCGAGAGAATTTAGGAATAGTATCAACATCGAAAGTATTTCCGAGTTTGATTCAGCGACTAAAATTGATATTGTATTTTTTGGTACCCTGGTCCAATCTTTTTTATACTCGTATTCATCATGATTCAATGATTGTCCGAAGTTATTTTGGGTTTTTGAACTTTCATTAGGTAAATTCCTTTCCCTATTACCCCTTCTTTCTCTTCGATTGATTTGACTCACTGACGCTATGTAATGCAAGTATTCAGTTGACATTAGTTCACCGGCTTACACAGATTTTTGGATAACATACTTAATAAACTGTTTATTTCATTCGTATCGAAATAGTGTAGTTGGATGTAAAAAAGTAGTTTAATTTTAGATTCCCACAAAACAATGGATTTACAATTGTTCGATATCATCCAAATCATGAATATTGTATAAAAGTTTAGAATCCCCAATCTTCATTTCCATTCATTGAATTGGTAGACATCTGGTAAAAATTGTTAGAATTTAAGAGTATTTAACATGGTATTGACTATTTACTATATTTATAGACAAACTAATATAATTACCCGATTGAAACTAATTTGATATCAAGATTATACCATGTCAAAGAAACCATCCATTTTCGCGACTGAGGTTGTAAAAGTTTCAGAAAGCATAAAAGAATTCTGGATTTATTCCGAAAATTACCATGGCGGATTTGGTGTAAATATGTTAGATTTAGATGGAATATATGGTTTTATCGAGCTAAACGAACCCCAAACTGTAACAATTATTGGAGCTAATATACACGGAAGAGAAATTGTTGCTTTTCTAGAATATTTCCTGTCAAGAAAGTATAAACCACTTATTTATGAATTGTCGTTAAAGAGATCTCCTAAATTCAATAGAGTTTTAGTAATAAAACTTCAAAAACTAATTTAAAATAGCACTATTAATGTCAGACTTTAATTATTCATAAATACATGCAGCTAATACACATGTACCTAAAATAGTGCTTGGCATCATATCTACGAACACTTTGGTATAATATAATGGAGTTTACAGTTTATTTTGCAAATTGCAAGAAAGGTGATTTTGCAATTTCTTTTTAAATCTGGTATTATTACATATTCATACCCTAAAAGGATTTTTTTTGAAAAAACTAGATCTTCATGTTTGTCTGATAGTTGTATCTTCTACTTTCTATTTGGCGTCGTTTCAAGTTGAAAATAAAGATAGAATAGATCAAAGATATAATAATTTGACGCTTAATTTGCCTAGAGAACCAAATGATGACTTACTAAAAAATTAATTCAATCAATTATAACAAGATAGTTCTCTTTACTAACACATTATAGTTAACAACAAGGCAAATTTATTTCAATATTCAATGTTGGCAACAATAATATCCACAGTCTTTAATAAAAAGATAAATTTAAAATGACTCATTTACCTGATTATTTGGCGTTTAGTATAAAGTATTTCGCCAAACATCTCATTTGTTTGAAAGGCAAGTAGGTGTGACTTACTCTTTATAGCTGCGAGTTATTAATTCAGTATATCTAAGTCCTAATCCCGCATGAATTTGGTCCAGCCTCTAAATCCCTAAACAATACAGTTTCACAAGATATGAGATTCTTATTTATTTTTACAATCTTATCATAATTCATTGGTTGTGGAGGTATATTTGATGAGACATAGTCCGAAAAACTTTTCTCTGAGTGAGTAATATTTTCTAATTTTTGTTTAATTGATTTCAAGGTATTGAATATGGGTTTACTATGGACAAAGCTTTCACTATAATGTGTTGGTAATACTATGGCATTATCAGGCATACTAAATATCTTATGTTGATACGTTTGATATAGATTCGCAGTGTATTCTTTAGCTTGGTTGTGCAGGTCAGGTCTGCCAACACCATTAACAAATATCGTGTCTCCTGTGAATAACAGTAAAGGATGAGCAGGAATATTGATTCCAGCATCCAACTTTTGAGTATTTTTCCCTACAGAATAGTTAACGTCAAGAGTAAAGCTCATACTGCCTTCCGTGTGTCCTGGAGTGTGAATAGCCTCCAAATAAAACTTCTCTCCTATTTTTATCCTATCGCCATCAGCAATTCTCTTGATTGCAGAATGGTATTCTGGAGATATACCGTCTAAAATGTAATCTTCTGCCGAACTAATATTCATTTGAGCGTTGTACTTGAATGCGATTTTTGTAGCGCCAGATAGATGATCCGCGTGCATATGAGTATCAATAACATTTGATATTGTAAGTTGATGTGTATCTCTCAAGTCGTCGATAACACTATCAATATCACAAGTTGGATCGATTACAACAGCAGTTTTTTCTGTGATGGATGCAATGACATAACTCATGCATCCCTTTGAAATACGTCTGATTTGCCAAATCCTTAGAGGAATTGATTTCTCGATCTCTACGTTGGCTACGTCGTATATTTTACTCCATTCAGCTATTCCACCCTCGACTGTACGAACCTTAAAACCCAAAGAGGATAATGCACTTGCCGCAAAGGACGAGCGTTGCCCGTGAGCACAAAAGGCAATGATTTCCTTGTCCTTTGGCAGTTTCTTCAGCGATTCAGTTGACATCAGGGTATCAACAGGTATGAGGGTTGAATCTTGATATTTGTCATATGATATAGTCCACATATCATGTTCTTGTTGAGTCCTTACATCTAGAATTAGAAAGTCATCTCCATCATCCATTTTTTTCTTCAATTCAGACGGTTTGATTATGAGATTATCGTTATCATCTTTTTTTGAGTTTCCAATATTTGAAAGCATGTTTCTTATTTGACAGGTATTATTTATAAATTATAATTGAAACGTTCGACAGCTGAATATGTATATTAACTTTCCTTTATTTTCATAGACTTTATCTTCAATTTTGTTCTGTATTTTCGCCTCACGGTTGGTGTGTTAAGAGTTGGTTTTTGATTAAAGTAACAAACTCCCTGTCATTCAATTTTTTTCTTGCCTCAAGAATCGTCTTAGCGTCATTACCAACTGGATAGCGAAGATCGGGTGCATCGGCCGTCACAGCTTCTATTATGGTATTAGCAACATGAGATGCGGGGGTGGCATTTGAATCATTATTAACCATTGACCTAAAATACTTCTCAATCGTTTGTGTCAATTGAAAATATGGAGATTCGGGGTTAGATCCACTTTTCGCTAAAATGCTCGAATTCATTATGTTTGTCTGAATGAAACCAGGTTCGATAATTACTACCCTTATTCCTAAAGGTTGTAATTCATAATATAATGATTCGCTTAATCCTTCTAAAGCAAACTTTGTGCTCTGATAAGCTGATAATATTGGAGCACCAATACAACCTCCCACCGAACTTATGTTTACAATAGTCCTTTTGGAATCATCTAGTCTTCTCATTATGGGAAGTACTTTTTTAGTTACTCTAACTATACCAAAATAATTAGTTTCAAACTGGTTTTTCATTTCTTCAATAGTCAAGTCTTCCAGGGAACCGAATATTCCATAGCCAGCATTATTGACAAGTACATCGATTCTGTTTTTTTCTTTAGATACAGTATCTATTGCTTCAGTTACAGAATTCTCATCATTAACGTCTAGTTGAATGACTCTCAAAGGCAGATTTTGATTTTTAGCAATTTCTTTTATCTTTATGGATTTTCCAAGATCTCGCATAGAAGCATAAGTATAAAATCCATTCCTTGCTAGTTCTAACGATGTTTCAAGTCCAATACCTGATGAACTTCCTGTTACAATCGCTACTTTTTGTTCAAGCACACTATTTTTAAACAACCATTATATGTATAGTATTTGTAGATACAATTAGGTACCCAATCTTTACTTTTTTTCTTAATCAAAATATTCTACTGCTTTTTGTCGTTACGATGACACATGTATCGTATCAAGTTAAATCAGGGTTATGATTAGCGCCAATTGCCTATTCAAACTACTGTTATTCTAAGGCTCCAATTATCATTCTGAATTTATTATCGCGATTAGAATTACCCAATTAGTTGATATCGAATTTTTAATTTTTGCAAGGTTATTCAAAGCATGAAACGACAGATTGATATTATCTATTCCTCTTTTGATTTGATTTTATAATTTCACTATAAATAATATCTAGTTCTACTAAAATACACAACTTGTCTTTATGGTTTTTGATCATTGACGCTCCTTCAATATTAGAATTGAGGCCCACTAGAGTAGAATTTCCACCCGAAGCATTAAAGGCGCCAGGGATAATCGAAAGGTTAGAAGCAGCATGCGGAGGTCACGTACATTCACGGCCATATGACCCGAATAGAAATCCAAATATCTTTTTGTTAAATGGAGATGTCATATGGATATTTCCGCATCAGTTGGCAGCAGTAGTTTCAGCTGCAATTCATAAAAATAAACATCCAGGGATATTAAGAGGGGATCAGCATCTTGATTGGTAACGCTCTTGCGTTCCACACAATGTTCTTAAAATTTATGTAGCTTATAGATGCACAAATTGCATGAATGTCTATTGGAATGATACGCATATTAGTCACATTAACGTTATAATTGTAGAAATTTATACCCATTTGTATTGAAATCGGTTGGACAAATATCTGAACTATTTCTTAAGTTTGCATGGAAAAAATTTACCTAAATACTACAGATCTAAAAAAGGATAATTTATTAAATCCTCAATTAAAAAAAGATAGTAATGCTAAAACAAATTAGTATTGTTTTTTCATTATTACTCGTCGCCGGGTTATCCGAATCTTTTTTTGATTCTAGGCATGTTATAAGAGCACAATCTGATCTCAGTGACTCTACAAAAGTTACTAATGGTAATTCTACTGACCAAAAGTCTACAGCAAGTTCACAAGGGTTTGAAACGGTTAATATACCGATAGAAGATTTAGTGATTTCAAAATCATCACAAGGTTTGGTTGAATTAAGTGCCTCTGTAAGAAATAATCATACTTTTGATATACACGATATAAAAATTATTGCTGAATTTTTTGACAAAGATGGGAACAGTTTAGGTAAAATCGAAGAGTATGTTACCCAGCCTTCACATATGCTGAAACCAAATGAAAATTACTCATTTAGTACTCTTGAAGTAATCTCTCATTATAAATTAGGAACAACAAATGTAACAGGTTCAGCAATTCCGGGTAACTAGATCTCCGCTTTTTATTTTTTGAAATGCACCAGTCTAAAAGAATGGTGAATAATTATTTTTTTCCTTATATAGTTGGATCGATTCTGATTTTCGATTTATCTTGCAAACATAATCTCACAGGTTTGGTGATATACGAACTTTAAGATTTAAGATATTTGCCTGATAGATACAAACGCATATGTATCGATCAAAAAAATCTACTTGTTATCAATAAAATGACTTTTGGCTCTGTATAAGCCTGGATTTCTTTTGAGATAGCGAACTATCTCCAAATATTTCTTTAACCTGAAAAGCGTTGACGATAGCTTTACCACCACACTGACTATTAAAATACACCAAAAACCATTTCTGACTTTTGGTGAATATTTTTTAACTTTTTGATCCAAAAAGCGAGTTCATTTTTAAATAAAGATAGTTGTACAAATAATGGCCCTTTAGCGAATTTCTTCTATGAAGTCGGATGACTGATAGTTTTTTGGAGGTAATACAGTTTTCATTGGATAAGAAACCTAGATGTTCAGTAGATGGAGAATCCGTCAAAACAGAGTTTAATTTATAATACTTCAGCATTTCGAGTACTCGCTGTATTCGGAGAATGAAAGCTAAATTCGGATGCAAGATTTGTACTCTTTTCAATAGATGACATCTCCTACATTGCCCACAAGAACTCTTCTAGTTTTTGGTTTCATTTGAAGTTTAGAAGGAGTTGAATCATTATTGCACTAAGTTTATTCTCAAATTTAAGAGTAGATATTTTTCTAAGGATACATCTAAATATTCAATCACTTTTTTACTCAAGTCCAATCTTTTCTCGTAAATTATTATTCCTGGAACTCATAATGAAATCTTAGAATCTGGCGGAGTTGCCTTCGTCAAGCCTATGAATAACCCCGTGGTCATATTTAGGTGTAATCGCTTTTTAAAAAGTTCCGTCCATTTCCACATTTTGAAAAAACTATGAATAATAGTTTAGTTTTCGTGTCTTTGTATCAGGATAGAAACATTTAACCAACCTCCTCGATCCGGAGGATCAGGGTAATTCCAACCAGAACATCCTATCAATAATTGAGAACCCATATTTATTACTAGTAGTTTAGATGTAAATTAAGCATAATACAATTATCAACTTTTAAGATCTCGCCATTCTAAGATTCGTTACATAAAAGGATTTAAGTTTTAATAAATATTCGTATTTATATAGTATGAAAATTGGTATATTAGGCTCAGGAGAGGTAGGGCGTAGGCTGGGCAAAGGATGTATTGATCTTGGCCATCACGTAATGATTGGAACAAGGAATCCTGAGAAAAAAGAGATTCAAGAATGGCTCAAAGAATTAAACAATAAGAATAAGGCCTTTATAGGAACATTTGCAGAGGCTTCGGCTTTTGGAGATTTGCTTATTATAGCGACTTTGTGGAGTGGAACAGAAAATGCTATCGACCTTGCAATTCCGACTAATTTTAAGGACAAAATAGTTATCGATACAACAAATCCACTCGACTTTTCGAAAGATAATTTACCCCAATTGTCGATTGGTTTTGATAAGTCAGCTGGAGAAACTATTCAATCAATTTTGTCGGACTCTAAAGTCGTAAAAGCATTCAATATAGTAGGAAACCCCCACATGATAAAGCCGGATTTTACATGTGGACCACCTACAATGTTCATTTGTGGAAATTCAGAAGATGCAAAAAAGAAAATAATTGAGACACTTACAAATCCGTTTGGCTGGGAAACAATTGATCTTGGTGGAATTGAGCAAAGCAGATTGCTGGAACCGCTTGCAATGATTTGGATAAATTACTATATAAGAACAGGATCGGGAAATCATGCTTTTAAGTTACTAAAGAAATAGGCATGCACATTATCACATTTAATTTGGTGAGCAGGACATTGTCAGAATACAACAAAGGAGGATACTCGTAAATATATGAAGACAAGCTTTCTAAACAACAATTCAAGCGAGATATAGTCACCATGCCGCTACATTTTATAGATAAGAAATACAAACATGGATTTTAGGTTACCTCAAATTTTATTCCGTTTTAACCATAAATAGAAATTTGCTATTGCAGCAACTTTATAAAATAATATTCAAATATTTTAAATGGACAATCTTGAGAATCGTTAATGAAATAGTCATAACTAATAGTATCACACTGAGACTGGTAGTTAGCGATATTACGGCAAGAAGCGTTGATGCAATAGTAAACCCAGCAAATTCTAATCTAAAGCATGGAGGAGGAGTCGCAGGAGCAATTGTGAAGAGAGGTGGAATAACTATCCAAGAGGAAAGTGACAAGATAGGATTTGTTCCAGTTGGAACATCAGTAGTGACTGGTGGTGGATCTTTACCATGTAAAGGAATAATACATACGGTAGGACCCCGAATGGGCGAAGGAAATGAAGATGATAAACTTAGAAAAGCAATTTGCAGTTGTCTTGATGTATGTTCAAAATCAGGCTTTAAAAGTATCTCAATTCCAGCAATTAGCACAGGGATCTTTGGTTTTCCTAAAGAAAAATGTGCAAAAATATTGGTTAGAGAGGTATTTGACTATTTAACGAGAGTGAGCACAGCTAGCGCGAAAATTAATCTGGTAGAATTCTGTGTTATAGATAGTGTTGCTTTAGAATACTTTGATCGGGAATTCTCAAATATAAAGAGTAAAACGGACTATATACTTTTCTAGGTAAAGTAATGACCTGTAGTATTTTGCAGATTTAGTGACAATCGAATAGCGTAGATAGATTTCAGACTCGTCTAGGTAGTAGTATTGAATACCTATATTATTCCTCAAAATTAGGACTAAATGAAAAACATGATTAAAGTTAAAGTTTGTGGAAAATATTTCTTATAATATAATCTTCTAACAAATTGTTTCTATAGTATCGACAATTTCAAAATCATTATACTAATTTGGAGAATCCATAAAATACAATCTTACTTGCAAAGTATAAGATTGTACTGGGTTAAGAACTGCGATTGTAACCGACTGGGCTTAGGTATGCCAAATACAATTGAGTTTTTTAAGATTAGTGAATCAAGAACTGAACTTAGATGCAGTAGATGCAAGGGATTGATGGGATGGTGGGATGAGCCCTCGCGCATAAAGAAAATTAGACCAGAAAAAAGAGACTGGTCATATCAGGAACGGTTGTCTCTTCGATAGTTAATTGCGGTTCAATCTCTAGTAACTCATGTATCCATAATTATGATAAATTTTTATACGGTTTGTAGAAATAATAGCCACACCAATAGAATAAGATACCTAGAATTTACTCTATTCTGATTGCAATAAAAGGGCCAATTCTTTCAATGCATTGAACAGGGATAACAAATCAAACTAAACTGAAAGTTCAATACAAAAATTATCTCGTTTTGTGCTTATAGGAATCAACAAAATCTTTTCTAACCCCTCAATCAATATTTCAATGAATTAAAAACCCAGACTGCCTACCAGTCGTTTTCTAAAAAATAATATATTTATGATACCGTAAGCTACAAATCAGTAAAATTGCGAGTCTTGACTAACATAATCAATTCAAACTTGATTCGCAGTTTATCTGTAAAGTCAATATTAATGTTCTTCATAGTTATTGATGCTATTTCATTCGGCTTGTATTTTTCAGGGACTTTTGGTCAATATAATATCCCGAATGTTTTGTCTTCTGGTGTCTTAGTTGGGCTAGTTTTAATATTTGTATTAAAATGCACCAGTTCTACTGGCAATATCAATAAAAGCGAATTATTTTTTCTCTTAACCCTATCCTGCTGGTTTACAGCCGAAATACTATATGGATATTTAAATGGTTATCTCCAAATAGATGCTTATCCATCATTTGCAGACGTCTTTTATATTTTTGGATATATCTTTTTCATTTCTTTCCTGTGGTTTATGAATAGGATATACAAGATTGAACTTGCCTATATCTTGAGTGCCATAGTCTCATTCTCGCTAATAATATTTTATGTCATGTATATTGCAATTTTTGTTTATGAGATCTATACCTTTAGTGGTAGCGTAATTGATCTGACACTTTTGTTTGTTTATCCAATAGTTGATCTGTTCATAGTACTGGGATCTATTATGTTTTATTTTAGAGGTAGAACTATTTCAATAAATAAAGGACATAATTTCTGGATATTCATCTCAGCCGCAGGACTAGTTTTCTTTTTAGCAGACGTAATTTTTGGGTTTAATGATCTCTTTAAGTTCCTATCTGAGGATGACATATACCTGTCTGATTTGTTTTACAATATTGGCTATCTTTTGTTTGGGATTGCTTTCGTAATAAGAATAAGCTATCTGGTTCCGTTAGATAGAAACAATAATAATCAGGATCCAGGATTCAAAAAATGAAAAAATCTAATATACGGAGGTCAGGAATGTTCGACACCAAACGCTATTTTTATGGTCGAATGGTAGTCAGATATTTTCCCCGTACTAGAATCTACCTTAGCGGTCATATCTGTTAGTTCAATTCCTGTTATACCATGTATCGTCTTTGTAGCTTCAGCTAACGCCACCTGGGCTGCATCCTCCCAACTTTTTGAAGAAGTTCCTACAATTTCAATAATCTTTGCTACATGTGTCATTATGTCTAT
>DATELO010000111.1:0-6703 GCA_035276505.1 Candidatus Nitrosocosmicus sp. | reverse complement strand
ATTATCGTTTGATAAGGGCACTATTTTAATAGAGGGCACTTTCCCTAGCCCTTACTCAGTATTTGATCCCAGAATTAATCGCCATCGAGCCTTAGGTCTTGACTATTCAAATATTATAAATTTTTTTAGAAAAAATAAAATTGAATACGAAGACGGAGTAGCTAACTACATCACACCTCTTCAGAAAGACCAATTTGACACTGATAACGTGGTGAAGTTGAGAGACTATCAAAACGAAGCCCTAACAAAATGGGCCCTAAATGATATGAAGGGATGTATAGTCCTTCCTACCGGCGCGGGAAAGACTATAATTGCGTTATACGCTATTCTTAAAACAAATACCTCAACACTGATAATTGTTCCCACCTTAAATTTGATGGAGCAATGGTATAACTCGATATCAACTATGGTAAAGGCCAAGGATCAGGTGGGAAAATTAGGGGGAGGTTATGAAGAAATTAAGAGCGTTACTATTACGACTTATGATTCAGCATATTTAAAATCATCTTATCTAGGTAACAAATTTGAGTTTGTAATTTTTGATGAAGTCCATCACCTTGGATCTGACAAATACTCTTTAATCGGGGAACAATTTATCTCTCCTTTTCGTCTAGGCTTGACTGCAACGATAGAAAGGGAGGACCATAAACACATTAACATATATAGATTGGTAGGTAACATAGTATTTAAGAAAGATTTTTACGAACTCTCACAGCAAAAGCATTTGGCTAGATTTAACTTAAACAAGATCACAGTTAATATGCTACCACATGAGATGGTTCGTTACAATAGAACCCTCTATGAATACAAGCAATTGTTAAAAGAATCAAAAATTTACTATCCAATAAGATTAGAGAAGCTCATTATTTTATCTGCCACTAATGTTAATCTCAGAAAAGCGTTACTTCTGAGAAACGAAGCTTTAGATATTGCGCTTAATAGTCAAGCCAAAATAATAGAACTTGAGAAAATTTTAGAAAATCACCTATCTGAAAAGATAATTATATTCACAGTTCATACAAAGTTGGCCTACAGTATATCCAACAGATTCCTAATACCTGTTATTACTCACAAGACCAAGAATGAGGAGAGAAATGAAATTTTAGAAAGATTCAAGAAAGGTCGATATAGAGTTATTGTTACAACGAAGGTTTTGGATGAAGGAACGGATGTACCTGATGCTAATATGGGGATAATATTAAGTGGAACAGGTAGCAAAAGAGAATTCATTCAAAGACTTGGACGACTACTAAGACCTAAAAAAGATATTGAAAATTTAGCTAATCTTATTGAAATAATTTCTTCAGATACTAGCGAGGTTTTTACTAGCAGCAGGAGAAACAAAGGGATAAGAAATGTACAACGCTAATAAATACAATAAAGATTAAATGATATTAGACAGTAAAATAAGATATCAAGGAAAGAACAATTATGTTTTTGAGTCTATATTAAATGGAAAGATAAGGAGTTAAATTATAAAATTGATCCCAAATGATTTGCTGAGATATAAACTGGACAACAAAAATTATAAAATATATCCAGTTTTGTGTTCCATTGAACAGAACTCAAGGGATATAGAATTAGCATCTCAAATAATTCAAGTTTTTGATTATTGCTATCACCATAAGCTAGCTAAAGAGAAGTTGGATCAATCGCTTAGGGATTTAGAGATTACCTATAAAGATTACAAGCTTGTCAGAGGACTTGCAACAATTTTAGAAAGAAGATGTGTATTTGGACCATTATCACAACCTCATTTAAATCTTAAACAAAGTACTAAAAATAATCCCATAAATCATATTCAAGAAACGAGAGGTTTAATGAAAAACCTAACAGCATCAGAAATAAGAAGAATAGTATTTGATGAATCCGCAACAAAAGGCATCGCAATAAATGATAATAAGCGAAAATTATTGTTAGAAAACATATCCAGTAACCTAAAAACTTCACCTGACATGTTACTAAAAATGATGTGGTCAGATCAAGACGAAAATTCAGTGATCGATGTATTTTTACCTATTACAGAAATTAAGTTACTCTTAACATATAACATTTCTCTTATTCAGACTTTGTTATTTGGTTGTTTAAAGATGAAATTAGTACTAGATGCTAGTTCAAGTGCAGGTACGATATGGAAAAAGGTATTGAGAGAAGTTAAAAGACTTGGGTTGATGTACTGGTTAGAAGTAGAAAGCACTGAACAAGAAGATGCGGAAGAATCTAATAACAAATTGACCAAGAAAAAAAGAATTGTATGTACTATTGAAGGTGCTCTAAACGTTTTAAAACTAACTGACAGATATGGAACTGCTATAGCGAAAATATTTCCAACTATAATGACGGCCGATAGATGGGAAATAAACACTGATATCCTGAGGATAACACATAGTGGAAAAAAAATAGTATATGGATTTGAAATTTCCCAAACTACTTACCCAATGTCTATACCATCATCTGCAGGTATAGATATTCATAAAAGTTTGATCGCACCTACAAATAATTCAATAGTTCAAAGCCCTACCCCGAATAAAGCAAACCCCAGTAAAAAATACGACAGTCAGAACTTCAATAGAGAATTTTTAGACAAGATAATGGTCGAGACCAACACCACTAATCCGTCGAGAATTCTTTTTGATAGCAAGATAGAAAGCATATTTCAACAACAGTTTGAGTTATTTGATACTGGTTGGACAATCGAACGAGAACCTGAACCTCTTATAACAAGACAAAAAACGGCATTTATTCCTGATTTTGTATTCTCTAAATATAATTATGAAGTAATTGTGGAAATTATTGGTTTCTGGACAAAAGAATACCTCGAAAGAAAATTATCAAAAATATACGATGTAATAAAAAATAAAAATAAAGAAGAGAATTTTTACATGATCCTTGTTATTAATCATGAAAACCTAATGTCTTACGAAATTAATGAGAGTCAGAAATTAGCCCAAGTTAAAGGAAATAGCAATGTGTTAATAACTTCATATACAAGGGACAAAATTTTTTTTAAAGACATTATTTCATTTTTGAAAAATATTGATAATTATTACTTAAATGATGAGCTTTTAAATGAATCGAGTCAAAGCATACTGATTCAAAATGTCGCAAAGTTCATAGAGAAATTTAGGACTTCCGATAAGAATATTATATCATTATGCGATCTAGAAGAATACTTAAAAAAAGAACAATCAGATAACAATTTTTTGAAAATTAAACTTATGGATTTAATCGACAAAAATTTCAAGTTTAAGAAACAGTTTGGTGAGGAACTGATCAAAAAAAAACTCCTAATGATGAATGATCTCTTACTTAAAGAGGAATTTACAAAAGAGATTATAAGCGACCTCAAAAAGAGGGAGACGGTTGGAGATGCAGGTGATTTACTGATTTCAAAGGGATTGCCGGAAAAAATACATATAGATTTGCTTACTTTCTTTGGTTTCGATATTCAATGGAATAGTCTCGATTATTCAAATGCTAAAATTGATTTTAAAGAGTAGCGAATTTTCCTCTATTGACCCCCCTCTAAAGAAAATTTTGATCGTCTTTAAATATAGGGTTTATTGAAAGTAGTCGCATCAGTTGTATATTTTCTCTAAATTATAAAAGAGAAAAGTAACAGATTTAAAACAAAAGGATCTTATATTGGCTTAGGGCGCCGGGATTTAAGAATTGCAATCATCCAAAAATGGCACAAAATCCGATCTAAAGAAGAGATCTGAAGATACGGAAAGAACAGGACTAAAAAAAGACAAATGGCTTAGAAATATCAAAGAAAGTTGGAGAAATGTAGAATGTAGCTGCGGAAGCAACTTTCATTTTGATGGTGATATAGATAAGCTCTTTGAATGGGAGAACATTCATTTGAGACACCTTGCGTCTGATTCAGATAATCATTCCATTATATCATTCTATCCTACCGACATGATAATTTATTATCACTCTAAATCTGGATATGTCATTGAACGAAGAAAGCATAAAAGCCATGAAATAAGTGAGATTAACCAATCATTGATGATGGGCAAGGTAACAATGACAGGAGTATAGTGATAACTTTTTGGACTTTGGATAGAGTGTCTTACAATTAACGATAACGATCACATTGTAATTATAGGAGCAGGGATTCTTGGAACCACACTAGCTTTTGCAATTTCTTCACTATCCAATTCAAAGGTTACCATCATAGAACAGGAAGATAGACCAGGGCTGCATACAAGTTCGAGAAACACAGGTAAAGTTCATGCTCCATTTATCTATAATCCTGAAAAGAAAAAAGTTTGGGCCAAAGCTGCGTTATATGGTTATGAGTTTTGGAAAAAATACTGTCATTCTACCGGGCTCTCGTTTGTAGAGGACGGAGTTATAGAAGTTGCGATTGATACGCAATCTGAAAGGACTCTCTCCATGCACTTTGAATGGGGTATAAAAAACGGGCTAAGTGACTCTGAAATACAGATTCTAAATGATAGGGAAGTATCCAAAATTGAACCCAATCTAAGGTGTCAAGCAGCCATTTTGTGTAAGAAGGATGCATCTGTGGACTACGGTCAAATTACACAAATGCTAGCAAGTCAAATATCAAACAAGAATCAACTAGTAAAAATCGTGACATGTTCAAAGGTCGTCAACATGAAATATGATGATCCTTCAAAACAATCCATAATAGTAGAATATATCGATTCTTCACAAAGGACGAAAAAACAAACTGATTGTAGTTTTTTAATAAATGCTTCCGGCAGCAATTCAATTAATATTTTAAACAATTTGCATTTGGAGAATCCATATCAGGATCTTCTCTTTAGGGGAGAATACTGGGTTGCCCCGTCAAAATACAATAACTTAACTAGGCATAGTATCTACTCTGTACCTCAATTCCAACAATTTCCTTTTTTAGATCCGCATTGGATAATTAGAGCTAGTGGTACAAGAGAGGTAGGGCCAAATGCATGCCCGGTTTTTTCAGCATATGGATACAATAATTTTGTTAACGCAAAGGAATTACTTCCTAAAATATACCGATTAATGACGAAAAAAGGTCATAAAATACACAAGACGCTATTTAAAAAGGAATTATTAGAACTAGTTTCTAAGGAGGCATTTAGTAGTATTTCCAAAAAATACATGATTCACAGAGTTAAAAGATTTCTTCCTTCCATTGATCCTAGAGAGTTTAGTATTCGTGGCACGGCTGGAATCAGATCAGTTTTGATAGACAAAGACGGCAGTTTTGTACCAAACCCGATTTTCATTATGCGAGATAATATTTTGCACATACTTAACTATAATTCGCCAGGTGCTACAGGTGCTTTCCCCATTAGTTATGCTATTGCATTCAAACTTTTAGAAAAAGGAATACTAAAGAATTACGGTGACACCACACCAAATCAGACTGCTACTCCTTTTGGTGATAAACTGTTGAGCGCATGTAGAGACGAGATAGATATTGATTTTGCATAGTCATAAATTATACTCGGATTAAGCGGTAATGGAGATCGATTGACTGAGACGTAATAAATATAGGATCAACAATATTACTGAAATATCAAAGAAGGGATCATAGTCTAGCTTGGTATGATGCCAGCCTCGGGCGCTGGAGGTCGTCGGTTCAAATCCGGCTGATCCCATTATGTTAAACTAGAGAAATAGATGTTAACACATATTGTCTCAATAACTCAATATGAAGAACTATTCTAGAATAAAGGTGTTGAAATCAATGTAAGAATAGATCATGATTAATTATTTGTGAATATTCAAAATAATTTAAGTTTTCTATTATTTTACACATTATATGAGTATTTTAGTTAAATATTTAGAAATTTTTTTTATAAAGAGGAATGAGCTCGCAAATTTTAAATAGTGTTATAATGAAATAATAACAAATTATTAATTTGGACGATTTAGAAGATAAGAAAGAAAATAAGTCTACTGATGATCTTGCGGAACTTAAAGAAAATTTAATCAAAAGCGGCACCGGTAAGCCAGAGCAATCGCCCAATTTAGTCCAAGAAGGTATAATTGCAGGAAAAAGAATTGCAAAGATTTCCGTTGTAACTTTATTGGCTATAGGTATCGTTGAGATAATAACGGGAATTTTCAGCGGCAGTGTTGTTGCTACTGCTGACGGTATTGACTCAATATCTGATGCCGCAATTTCCTTTATTGTATTATTAGGATTGAGAATTGCACACAGGCCGGCTGATAAGAAGTTTCATTTTGGATATCACAAAGTTGAAAGTTTTTCAGCATTAATTGCTGCAATTGGAATGATAGTAATCGGTGTAATTATCTTTTACAATTCTTATCAAGCATTAATTCATCCTCATGAAATTAGGCATCCTTACATTGTCATGGCAGTATTAGCAGGAGCCAGCGCATTGTCACTGCACAGAGCGTTTCAGATGCGCATCATAGCCAACAAATACAACCTACTTTCACTTAAGACCGATGCAAGAAATTCAATCAAAGATGGGTCAGCATCTGTAATAGGATTTTTCAGCATTCTTGTTGCAACACAATTTGGATTTGTACAGATGGATGGAATAGGTGGGATGATTATAGCATGTTATATTTTTTCAGTTTCCTATTTGTCTTTAAAAAAATCATCGTTAATACTAATAGACTCTTGGCAAAATCCAAAACTTACTGTAGTTATCAAGAATATAATATCAGAGCAATTTAGTGACGAAAAAATAGTGGTTAGAGA